>JAJRVB010000043.1 GCA_024277515.1 Nitrospirota bacterium
ACTCGACATACCGGTCAAATTGATAGGAGTAGGCGAAGCGGTTGAGGACCTCCAGGATTTCGATCCCGAAGAATTTGTTGAGGCGCTTTTTGGATAATATCAGATTGAATTATAAACTCATAAAAAGCATTTGGCCACAGACAAGCGCAGATAAACACCGATAGAACAAAAACAGATAATTAGTAATTGATTGAAAAATTGACGTTAATCCGTGCGAATCAGTGGCTGATACTCGTTTTCAGGATAAAAGGTTCATTATGAAAAAGAAGATAATAATATTATTATTTGTTGCCTTGTCTTTTTTCTTCTTTCGTGCATCACTCTTTGCTGCAGAATATTCTCTCGACGATCTTTACAGGATGGCGCTCGAAAGAAGTGATTCAATAAAGATAGCTGAAGAGAATCTTTATATATCGGAACGGGAAAAGGACACGGCGGTTGCTGACCTCATTCCCACACTGTCCGCCTTTGGGCAGCATACACGGTACAGCAGTGAAAAACGTTCGTCAGGCTTTCTCCTCCAGCCGGAATACACGAATGAATGGGGACTGCGTCTGTATAATACTTACTCTCTGGGTGGGAAAGAATTTACCGCCCTTGATATTTCAGGACAGGGCATCAGGCAGCGCAGGCTGGATTTATACGCGGCACAGGAAAATTACCTCTGGAATGTGGCTGTACAATATTACGATGTACTCAGGGTGAAACAGGAGATTGAAATAGCCGCTGCAAATGTCCGGCGCCTGACAACGGAAAGGGACGCGGCAAAGAAACGACTGGAGGTCGGAACAGCCATAAAAACCGCAGTGCTGCGCGCGGAGGCTGAACTTTCATCTGCAAAATCAGAGTCCATACGAGCTGAAAATGAGCTGAAAGTGGCAAAAAATATTCTCGCAAAAACCGTCCGCATCAGCGGGGAGTACAAGGTTAAAGAACCATGGACCGACATTGAGGCAACGATGCCGTATGATGGGGAGATTGACCTTACCCCGCTTACCGGCAATTGCAGGGGATCTGTACTGGAATGTCTGAAAGAGCTGGCCCTCTCCGAGAGGGCTGAAATAAAATCATCGACTATCGGGAGAGACATGAGCAAAAACAGCATCAAGCTCGAAAAGAGCAGGTACTGGCCGGAGCTTTCGATTGAGGGGGTCTATTTCAGGGAAGAGAATGACCCTTCAGCAACATTTGCATTGAATGAAAGGATCTATGGCGGAGTAAGACTCGATTTTCCGCTCTTTGAAGGCGGACTGAAAAAAGCCAAAGTAGGCCAGGCAAAGTCCAGACTCAGGCAGGCGGAATACAGCCTTTATGATTTAGAGCGGGACATAAGCGTTACAGTCGAAAATTCCTATATCATTGCTACTACAGCAGGGGCTCTGTTAAAGCCGAGACAGGCGGAAGTCGCATTTGCCCGTGAAAACTACAATCTTGTATCAAAGCAGTTTAAATACGGCCTTGCAGACAGTGTGGATGTAATGGACGCAAACACACGCCTCGTCACTTCTGAAAGAAATCTGCTCAGGGCGCGATATGTGTATGTGCTGGCAATTCTGCGCCTGAAAAGAGAAACCGGAACGCTTTTAAAATCAGTAGTCAGTAGTCAGCAGTCAGCGGTCAGCGGAGGGACAAGGGAGTAACTTCGCCGGTCCTGAGTCCAGAATGCCGGATATCGTTTTTTTTAAAAGGGAGACAATATATGTTCACTAAAATAAAAAGCCTTGCCGCTATTCTTCTATTCCTCTCCGTTCCGTCCGCTGTTTATGCCGGGAAAAACGATGCATCTCAATCTCAGGGCATGCCGCCTGCCAAAGTCGTTGTAGCGAAAATCCTCACCGGGACGGTGGCCCCTGAAAATGAATTTATCGGGACCGCCTATTATCAGGAAAAATCGGGAGTCGCTTCCGAACTGGGCGGCAAGGTTGAACTCGTTAATTTTAAAGAAGGAGACAGGGTAAAAAAGGGCGATGTCCTTGTACAGCTCAATACCGATTTACTCGAGAAGAAGCTTCTTGCTGCTTACGCATCCTATGAAGAGGTTCTGGCAGCCCTTGAAGAGGCCCAAAAAAAATTTGAAAGGGCGGACAAGCTTTATAAAGAAGAGCTTATATCGGATGAGATTCATGACTCAAGCCGGTTCAGTGTAAAAAGTATCGAAAAGAAAGCCCTGTCCCTGAAGGCTGATGCTGATATTCTCAGTATAGAACTTGAGAAAACAGCGATAAGGGCGCCTTATGACGGACTCGTAGTCAAAAAAAATACAGACCGGGGAGAGTGGCTCTCCTCCGGCTCGACAGCCATGACAATCGCAAAGGACGACTACATGGTGCCTGTGGTATATGTCCCCGAACGGATCGTTCAGTTTATCAGGGCCGGTCAGCTTGTTGATGTAAAAGTCGGCAAACTTATTATGAAGGGAAAAGTCGTGGCGATTGTCCCGGCAGGAGACACGTCCACGAGAACATTTCCTGTAAAAATAGGCATACCGAATGATTCAGAGCTCATAGAGGGAATGGAAGTGAGGGTGACACTGCCGGCAGGCAAAAGACAGAAGGCCCTGACCGTCCCGAGGGACGCGGTCATAACGGCATACGGCAATACCGTGGTGTACGCCGTAAATGATTCCAAAGCTGCAATGATCCCGGTAAAGATTATAGGCTATAACGGCATGACCGCAGGGATTCAGGGGCAGGGACTCGCAGAAGGCATGAATGTAGTCATAAAAGGCAATGAGCGTCTAAGGCCGGGACAGCCGGTGATGATACAAAAATGACAAATGCCAAAATCCAAATGCCAAGTCAAATCCTAACGACTAAATGTTAATAAATAGATGTAAATTGTTTGTCATTCATTTGGTATTTGAGCTTTGACATTTGACCTTATTAATTAAATGGATATAGTTCAATTCTCCATAAAGAAGCCGGTTACAATCATCGTCGGGGTCATCCTCATTGTGCTCTTCGGTATGATAGGCCTGTTCCAGATGCCGTACCAGCTCAGTCCCGATGTTACCGTGCCCGAGATCGAGGTAAAGACGATCTGGCCCGGCGCTACCCCGTATGAAATAGAACGCGATATAATCGAAGAGCAGGAAAAGGCCCTTAAAGGCATCCCCGGACTTACAGCGATGGAGAGCGCGTCTCTAAATGATCAGGGCTCTGTGACGCTCCGGTTCGCAATCGGGACAGATGTGGATGAGGCCCTGCTCAGGGTCTCAAATAAGCTCAATGAAGTACCCTCTTACCCGGAAAATGTTGAAAAACCCGTTATTAATGCGACCGGGGCGGCAACATCACCGGTCATCTGGATCATCATGAAGTCTGACGAAGACAACCCGAATCCTGTCGGCACATACAAGACCTTTTTTGAAAATGAGGTGAGGCAGTACCTGGAACGTGTTGAAGGAGTTGCCGATCTTTTTATCGGCGGGGGGAGGGAGCGTCAGATGCATGTCATTGTAGACCCGCAGAAGCTTGTCTCGCACAGTATCACAGCCGCGGCTTTTATCAATGTCCTCAGGGCTGAAAATATTGATGTGTCAGCGGGCACAATGGGGGTGGGAAGAAGGAACTACCGCATACGCACCATCGCGCAGTTCAACTCCCCGGAAGATATAGAAAACATCATTATCAGATCTGACGGTGCCAGACGTGTCAAGGTCTCGGACGTGGCGAGTGTCAGGTACGGATATCAGAAAAACACCGTTGCCATGATTCACAATTCAAAAGACGGCATTGCCATAGGCGTAAAGCCTGAGCCGGGGACCAACATCCTTGATATGACCGGAAGGACCGAGAAGGTCGTGGAATGGCTGAACAGGGAAAAAATGAAACCGCGCGGGATATATCTTGACTGGGTATATGATCAGAGGCCCTATATACAGGGGGCCATTGATCTCGTAAAGCGGAATATCATGATCGGCGGCATCCTGGCCGTGGTTGTGCTTCTGCTGTTTCTCAGGAGCCTGTCCTCGACAATAGTAGTTGCAACGGCAATCCCTATAAGTGTAATCGGCACCTTCATTGTCATGAATGCGTTAGGCCGGAACCTGAATGTGGTAAGCCTTGCCGGCATCGCCTTTGCAGTAGGCATGCTTGTTGACAATGCCATTGTGGTGCTCGAAAACATCGACCGCCACAGGAGCATGGGGAAAACCCCGTATCAGGCGGCCTATGACGGGGCCCGTGAAGTCTGGGGGGCGGTCCTTGCTTCGACGCTCACAACAGTGGCGGTTTTTCTCCCTGTCGTATTTGTTGACGAAGAGGCCGGGCAGCTCTTCAGGGACATCGCGATTGCTGTGAGCTGCGCCGTGATCCTGAGCCTTTTCGTATCAGTCTCGGTCATTCCCATGCTATCGGAAAAACTCTACAGCACAATAGGAAGGAAAAAGAAAAGCAGAGAGGGTTCCACCCTTAGTTCTCTCGGAAACAACGTCATTGACCTTGTTATGAAAATGGTCCATATGGCCATACGGAACACCGCTGCAAGGATCTCAACTATCGTCATCCTCACTCTGCTTTCGGTACTCTCTGCATGGATGCTGCTGCCTAAAATGGAGTATCTTCCCCAGGGCAACAGGAACCTTGTCATCAGCCTGCTGATACCTCCTCCCGGTCTCTCTTACGAGGAAAACAGGGAGATAGGGGAACAGTTTTTCAATGCCACAAAAGAATATATCGGGAAGGACCATAACGGACTGCCTGCGATCCAGAACATGTTCTATGTTGCCTCCGGCAGATTTAACCTGGCAGGCGCCACGAGCATGCGAGTACAGCGCGCCGGAGAACTGATACCGCTCTTCATGAAAACCATAAACTCCATCCCCGGGATGTTCGGCGTCAGCATGCAGGCAGGGATTTTCCAGACGAGACTGGGAAGGGGCAGGACTGTCGAAGTTGATGTAACCGGGAATGATGTGAACCAGCTCGTTGCAGCCACAGGGGCCATGTTCGGGATAATAAAAAAAGAGATCCCCGGCGCTCAGATACGTCCGGTGCCGTCACTCGAACTGATGTATCCGGAAGTAAGACTCATTCCTAAGAGAGACCGCCTGAAGGCATCCGGAATGGACGCTGCGGATTTCGGGATGACCATGGATGTGCTTATGGACGGCAGAAAGATTGGGGAGTTCAAGGAAGAGGGAAAGAAAAAAATCGACCTTATAGTAAAGGCTTCAGAATCCGACATCTCTACTCCGGAAGAACTCTACAGTTCCATGATCGCGACCCCGCAGGGCAGGACAGTCCCTGTTTCCTCACTTTCAACACTCGTCAGGACAGCAGGAATAACGGAAATACGCCACCTGGAACGGAAAAGGACATTTACACTTCAGGTCACACCCCCATTCGATGTCCCGCTCGAAGAGGCGATGGATATTATAAACAGCAAGGTGATTCCCGCAATTCATTCCATGGGAATGATCAGTCAGGGCATTGATATTTCAATGAGCGGCGTGGCTGACAAGCTCAGGGAAACAAGACAGGTCCTCCAGTGGAACTTCTTACTGGCAGCAGTCATCTCCTACCTGCTTATGTCGGCCCTTTTCGGGAATTTTATCTACCCAATGATTATCATGTTTACCGTGCCGCTGGCAGGAGCAGGGGGATTAATGGGACTCAGATTAGTGGATTCACTCATCGCGCCCTCTCCCCTCGATATCCTCACCATGCTCGGGTTTATCATATTAATCGGTGTCGTCGTCAATAATGCAATACTGATCGTGCATCAGGCGCTCAATAATATCCGTAATCACAAAATGGATTATACCGAGGCGATCCTTGAGTCGACCCGTTCAAGATTACGGCCTATATACATGAGCGCTACAACGAGCATCTTCGGCATGCTCCCGCTCGTGCTTGCGCCGGGACCGGGTTCGGAGCTCTACCGGGGCCTCGGCAGTGTCATCCTCGGAGGACTCGCCATGTCTACTGTCTTTACGGTCTTTGTGATCCCGTCTCTGCTGATGTTTTTCATCAGGATGGAAAAAAGGCAGGAATAGCGGCAGGCGCAAATCCATGACCGGTCTGTGTCATAATAACTGAATGCTTATCTTTTTCTTTCTCGTCATATCATACACCGCGGCAAATCTTTATTTTTATTTTAAAGTCATCTCCTTCGCAAATGCGGGGACACTCTTTAACATCCTCATCAGCGCGGTTGTTTTATTCCTTATCCTGTCTCCTGTGCTTATCCCCATTTACAGCCACAGGGGATCGGAACGCAGCCTTCAGGTATTCTCCTATACAGGGTATCTGTGGGTGGCTTTTCTTGTGCCTTTTTTCCCTCTCGGTATTATTCTCGATACATACAATGTTTTTGTGCAATACAGCTCAAACATCATGAATAGCGGAGCCGGTCTCATTATAATGAAGCCTGAAACGGTATTTCTTGTCCCACTCTTCACCGCTTTTTTCATAGTAGTCTACGGTTATTTTGAAGCTCAA
>JAJRVB010000044.1 GCA_024277515.1 Nitrospirota bacterium
CAAGGAGCCTGAAGATAAGAGGAGTGGTTATGAAATAAGGGATGTTGGCAACGACCCTGAATTTGCCTTTGATTGTGTCATAAGGGAATTTCAGGGCATCAGCCGTTATTATCTCAACATTTTCTAATGCCGACAGGTTCTCTTTCAGTCTGCTTATCAGCTTTTTGTCAAATTCAATGGCAATTACTTTTTTTGCATATCCTGAAATAATTTTTGTCAGGGTCCCGAGCCCCGGTCCGATTTCAACGACCGTATCTTCGGGAGTCACACCACTGCACCTCAGAATTTTTCTGAGTATATTGGGGTCAAAAAGAAAATGCTGTCCAAAACTTTTCCTCATATCCTAAAAACGGCTATCAGCCACTGATTTGCACAGATTAACGACAATTTTCATACAGTCACAGAAAATTCATATGTTTTTTTGTTATATCAGTCTTTATCTGTGCTTATCTGTGGCCATTTTTTATACCTCTTTTATTTCGCCGATATGCGTAAATATAATAAAAGTCTTTACGTCATTTGTGTTAAACAATTTTTTTACGGCCTTCCTGTAAATATCGAGCTGGAACGCGTATTCTCTCAGGAGGTATCCCGTCTCTTTTTGCGTGACCGGGAAGGTTTTATAGTCATAAACTTTGTAACGGCCGTTTTCCTTGATAATCCTGTCAATCCTTCCGGTATAGACGGCATCTGCTGCTTCATAGACAAAAGGGAGTTCGGACCAGGAGTCATGCCTCGGCATTATAATATCCTGCCAGATGCCCTTTTGTTTCAGGGAGGTTATCTCTTGTTCGATAATCAATGTTTTTTCCGGTATTTGTCCCCTGATGATGCCTTTGGATTCAAGCATGCCTTCAGCCCTTGTCATTACATCGTCCTCCCGCATGACACCCTTTGACACGCCTTCAAAAATTCTGTGTATTATGTCTCCCAGTATTGTCCAGTCTTTCCCATGCCGGCGTCTGATATCCGCTGTTTCCGTTACGGTCTTCCAGTGGGTCCGTTTCTGAATTGTCAGGGGGAAAGTTTCTACGGGAGGCAGACGCCTTTTAACCGTTTCATGCCGGGGGGTATGTGCAGAGAGGGCCCTGACATCATCTTCCGTCAATATTGAAAGGCCCTGAATGTCCGCTTCGGCTGTATATGCAGAGTCATCTTTCTCAAGGCCAAGCCCATGCTTCAGAAAGGAGAGGAAATTTCTCTCCCTCTGCTTCCAGTGCCCGATGAGAAAAAGGGCTTCTTCCGCCCTTGTCACAGCCACATAAAAGAGTCTCTTCAGTTCTTCCTCTTCTTTTGCGAGATGTATAAGAAAGTCCTCATCCTGCTTACGGATAGAGGCTTCAGGGATTGATTTAAAATAAAAGCCGCCGTCCTTTTCATATACAAGGCTGTCGCCCGTCTTCATCATAAAAGGCTCCTCAATTCCCGGCATGAAGACAAGCGGGAATTCAAGACCCTTTGCAGCATGGATTGTCATTATTTTCACCGCATCCATACCTTCGGTGTTCACGTTTGCCTTTGGTTCATCACTCCTGTCATATGTCCTTTCAAGAAAGTCCCTCATCCTCAGAAGGGACTTGCCGGCCGCCTCAAGGTCCTCTATTATTCTGATGAACTTTTTAATATTGGCCCGTTTCTGCGCTTCATGAAAATGCCTCCATGCCTTTGTCCGGACAAGTGCATTCTCGATCAATTCCGGGACACGGGTATATGGAAGCCGGGAGAGCCATTCTCTGAGAAGCGATGCCGTGTCTTCGAGGGGATCGGGCTTCCCCGGTAGAGAAAACAGGGCTGCCTCGCTGCCGTGATTTTCGGGCAAGCCGCCTGCCCCGCTTTTTTTATTGATAATGCCCTGCAATTTTGAGTAGAGAGAGTCCCCTTCAGTATTTATTATCCTGATAATCGTGTCTTCATCTATCCCGAAGAGGGGGCTTTTCAAAAGCAGATAGAGGCTGTAATCGTCCCTCGGGTTTGAGAGGAAGAACACAAACGCCCTGAGCATGGCGACCTCGGCCTCCTGGTAAAATCCGACACCCTTAACCGCAACAAAAGGAATGTTGTATTTTCTCAGGGCTTCTTCATACTTTTTGAGATGGGTCCTTTTCCTCAGAAGAAGGGCCATATCCATGTACCGGCAGGGTCTTTGCCGGCCGGTTTTGCTTTCGGTAATCCGGAAATCCCCGGCAAGTCCCTTTATCCTTTGGGCAAGGATTTCGGCCTCTTCCTCTTTTTCCTCCTGTGTTGTCCCGTCTTTGTCATCGAGCAGGATCAGCTCTACCCTGCCCGGGCCGGGGATATCGGTCTTGTATGCGCTGAACGGGGTGTATTTTGTGACCCAGGGGAAGTCCCTGCCGTCACTCCCCATTATTTTTGAAAAGACACGGTTTGTAAATTCAACAATCGCGGGTCTGCTCCTGTAATTCTCCCTCACCTCTTCATATAAAAATTCGTCCCCCAGCCATGCCTCCATTTTTTCTCTGGCCCTCTGGAAGATCTCCACATTGGCCCCCCTGAAAAAGTAAATGGACTGTTTTTCATCTCCTACAAAAAATACCGTAGGCCTTATGCCTTCTTCCCGCTTGGCCCCCTGCCCTGCTCGCCACTCTTCGGTCAATTTATCAATTATGCCCCACTGAAACGTATTTGTATCCTGAAACTCATCCACAAGGATGTGATCCGTTTTTTCGTCAAAGGCATAGAGAATATTGGCCCATTCATGGTTATCAGTTAGCATCCGGTATGCGAGATATTCAAGATCGCTGAAATCGAGGCTCCCGCGGGAACGCTTTCTCTCACTGTATTTTTCAAGACATCCTGCATAAATTTCCCTGATCCGTTCCGTTCTCCGGGCATATTCCTCTATTTTTATGTCCTTCCAGTACAGATACATCCTGAATGCCCAGTCACCGTAATCTATAATGTTTTTCAGCGGCGGAACGGGCCTCTTTCGAGGCTCTTTATTTTTAGTTAAAAAATAATCTTCCAGGGATAACAGTTTTCCTGATACAGGACCTTCAAAGACCTCTTTGTATCCGTCCAGAAGATCACTTACCCCCTGCCATGATTTAAGCTCCTCAATAATCGAACCAGTAACAGCGGGAGAGGGGAGGAATGTCCGTGCCTCCAGGGAAAAGGGGTTTTTCTGATAGAGATAGTCCGCTGTATCTCGCAGGTAATCAAGGCCCCTGAACCCTTTCTCTCCAAGTGTCTGGAGCAGCAGTTCATGTCCGCCCGCGCCCTTGCCCGCCTCCATAAGCACTTCATAGAGCATATCTTCCCAGACCATATGCGAATCAATCGCATCTTCCACACTGTAATTCGGGTCGATCGCAGCCTCAAAGGAAAAGCGGCGGAGAAGTGTCCCGCAGAAAGAGTGAATCGTGGATACACGCATCAGGGGCATTTTATCAAGCACCCTCCTGAATAATTCACTGTCCTCCTGCTTAAGGATTCTTAATATCCTCTGCTTCATCTCGGCGGCCGCCTTGTCCGTAAATGTGATAGCGAGTATCCTCTCCAGCTCCACTCCGCTTTTAAGCAGGGCAATATACCGCCTTGCAAGCTTCTCAGTCTTGCCTGAGCCCGCAGGTGATGAAATGATTATGCTTTTACCTGTGTCGAGATAATTATGCATTGTTTAATGCCGGTTAAAATTGTTATGGAACTGCCTTGAACTATATTGATGCACATCTGATCAGAACGTCTCGAAAGTTGGGCTGAATGCGACAGCTTTCTGTCAGGCAGTGCCTGAGAAACGGTTTACAGATTGTTGAATTCAAGCGGGCTTGCTCCGTGATGGACAGTAAGAATCTCAACCTCTTCAGTAATTACACGGTAAATAATTCTGTAGTGACCCAATATTATTTCTCTGATATCTTCACGATTTATTTCAGGGACAATTCTGCCTGATTTTGAAAAGAGTTCAAGACGGCCTGTTGCTTCAAATGCTCTGATGGCAAACATCTTTGCATATTGCAGAGAGTCACGTGCAATAAAGAGACAAATAGAGTCCAGATCATCTAACGCCTGATCCGTCCATGTTACTTTAGCCATTTCCCCATTCTTTTTTTAGCTTCATCCTGAGATATTTTATTCCCTGAATCAGCCTGCTGAATACCACGGTCTACTTTATAAATGAGAAACAATTTTTCCATAGCGTCTTCAATAGAGGCATTTTGCGGAAGTTCTTCAATTGCTTTAAGCAATTGTTCTTTTGCAATCATACGTTAATCCTCCAACTTGTTGATTTCAATATTATAGCACATAATACGGTTCATGCCGGTCAGCAAAGACGAGCTATAACCTGCAGAATTCCGAGCAAACAGTTCTCCACTTTCAGTAAGGAATTGCAGTTTCGAAACTCAGGATATTATCGCATTGTGAAATAGTTTTGCTGATAAATGGCTGTGAGTAAGAATCTTTAACCCATCTTCCGCAGATAAAGCGTAAAATTCGACAAAAAGACAGATGAGTGCATGGCAAAACATTGTCAACTCGTGAAGTTAAGAAAACCTTGTTTCTGAAACCGAATGTAGTGAAGAAAATCGCCTGATTGGAAACCTAACATATTGGATTCATTAACTTTCAACTTTTCAACTGCGGAAGATGGGTTAATGACCCCTCATCAAAATAACCGGAAAGATAAATGCTGAGCCCGGGGTCAATGAAGAAAAGCTTGGGTGATTTGGTTATTCTCTTTGTGCGGCTTGGAAAGTAAGAAGGAAGCCGGTTAATAATATTAGATACCTCAAGAAGTTTGAAATACCTGTGCACAGTAGGCTGGCTAACCGCTGAATCCCTCGCAACCTCTGTCTGATTAAGGACATTGCCTGTTCTTGATGCAAGGGAGTCAAGAACCTTCTTGAAGTCTATAAGGGAGTCGATCTGCGAGAGTTCTCTCACATCCCTTTCAAGGTAAGTCTTTATATATCCTTAATAATAATCTTATCCGAGTCAAGCCATAATGATGCCGGATCAATCTTTGACTGTTGAATAATCGAAAAGTCATCAAGGCTGAGATATTTAAAAGAGGGGAATTCTTTTTGCAAAAGCGTGCTCTTACCGACCTGTCTTGCGCCTGTAATAACAACTACAGGGAAGTTCCTGACAGCCGATCTGATCTGCCGGGTGATCCACCGTTTACGATAAAGCCATTCTCTATCTGAATGATTTTCATTCATACCTTGAATAATATTCCAATATTGATGAATTGTCAATACGTAAAATAATGCGAAAAGGCCGGGCAGCCCGGCGGGTTATACAACACACTCAAGCCGTTCAGCCGCCTGAGCTGTTACATACCGGGCTGTGATAACAGTACCCGCATTCCCTGTCATGAAACGGATGAGGGGGAAACAGCCCGTTTTGCAGATTCCCTGCAAGTTCTTCGGCCTTGTGCATGGCTTTATCAATGAATTCTTCCATGGTAATTTTCTTTGGATACCAGTTTACGCGCCCTTCCTTTAGAGAGTAATACCCGACTTTTTCAACCCTCTCCGGAAAATTCTCCTGCCACATCCGCGCATAAAGCGGCATCTGCAGACTGTCCCTGTCAACAGCCCCTGTCTTGTAATCCAGAAGAATGACCGTGTCCCGGGTTGCGATTTCTGACTTCTGACTTCTGACTTCTGACTTCTGTTTACGGTCAACCCTGTCAATTTTACCTTTTAATTTCAGGTTGTTGATTTTTGCCGTCAGCTTTTTCTCAACCATGACGGGGTGGTAGCCCTGGTCCCTTATATCATGTTCCTGGTCCCTTAACAGGGGCAGGAGTGTCCTGAAGATTTCCCCTGCAACTCTTGACCAGAAATCACCTATCGGGAACTGCTTCAGACTCTGATCAAGACAGCTGAATAGCATTGAATCAATATTATTTATTTCAATATCACCCTCTTTGAAAAGATTTTCCATGGTCTTGTGCGCGAGACTTCCCCACAGCCTTGCTTCCACCTCAAATTTCGGGGGTGTTACAGGCTCAAGTCCGAGGACTTTTTCTATATAGAAGCGCCTGGGGCACTTTCTGAAAAACTCCAGGTCCGTGACATTGATATATCCCTTTGACATCGGGCCGGTTCCACGGAGAAGGGTGTTTACGGTTTTTCCGCCAAGTGACATATCCCCGCCAAGATAGTTTCTGTCAGCCGGGCTCGAATGTGCTGCAGCGCCCTCCCGGGTCAGGACATCTTCTTCAGTGAAGATGTTCAGGGCCGGGGGGCTGAGGCTTTCGCCCCAGTCAAGGAACGGCGATGGAAGAAATACCTTGTCACCGTCCGCTGAGGGGCAGGAAATGCAAGGTTCGCGGGCTGAAACATTCAGCAGCCTTTTAAAATACAGTTTTTGCCTGTTCAGGTAGTATTCAAGATGAGGCATGCCCATCGCCTTTTTTACCTTTTCAGGCAGGATCGGATCTATCCCCGGTCTTGCCGGAAAATCCCCTTCAAGCACTCCCCCGAAGAACAGAGCCTTTGTCTCTATGCCTGCCGCCAGCTCGGGAGGGACTATTTTCACCCCGTCCCTGTTATCTTCCGAACCCTGCAGGCCCTGCAGCAGATATCTCAGACAGGCTGAGGGCGCTTCAATGAAACTGTCCTCTGATTCATATATTCCTGCAAGGCGTCTCAGCTCGATCAACAGGTTGCTGATTTTTCCGGATATATCATCTCCGTTATCAGGCATCCGGTCACTACCAAGAGCATCAAAGAAGCCGAACCTGTCCAGGGCTGATTCAAAGGCATCGATAAAGGAGGAAAGGGATTTCTGTGCTTTTATATTTTCGATGACTGCAATAATTTTTCCGACATCCTTCTGAAAGGCATCAAGCAGTTCCTTGTCATCTCCCAGGAATTCATTTTTCCGGGAGCTCAGCAGGGTGTCCCTGACGGAAAGCCATGACTGCCTTCCCCTGACAACTCCGGCAGCATAGGAGTAACTCACTGCCCGCTCTCGGACGATATCCGGTATCGCCGGCATATATGGGGAGATAAGGAGTGACAGAAAATCGCTCCTCGAGTAATCTTCTTCAATGCAGTTGATCATTTCTTCCAGGATAACAACGGGCTGTGCTGATGAGAGGCTGTACGAAGAGATGTTCATGGGGATGCCGTATCTCTGAAATACCCGCCGGACCATCGGCAGGTACTTTGAAAGCAGGGGGAAGCATACTGAGACTTCCTGAGGCCTGACGCCTTCGATAATCACTTTTTTTACCGCCCCGGCAATACCCTCCACTTCATCTTCCATTGACGGCCAGGCGTAATAGGCGGTGTTTTTTCTGCAGATGCCGCTATTGAGCTTTCGCATCTCTTCCCATTTCCCGGATGTATTGAAGTATTTCAGGATTCCCGTATTTTCCTCTGCAAACAGGATTACTCTTTCAGCCTTATCCATAAGCGCCTCTATTATTTCGAGTTCCACCGGAGTGGGATCAAAGAACCCGTCAATGACAAGCAGCCCCGGCATTACGGACTCCTTTATGAGAGAGACGCTGTTTATGAGAAGGTCTTCAGGGTCAGCTATCTTTTTTTCTTTCAGTGTCTCTTCATATGCCCTGAGGACATCCAGCGCCCTTGCAGCCCTGTCCGCTGCCTTTTCTTCAAATATTAGCCGGCCGGTTTCCTCTTTTATCCGGCTGAGGTCTTTGCCCGGAAGATGGTGCCTGATCTTTTTCAGGAGATCAGCCAGCAGGCGCGCATAGCCCATATTCTTTTCATTGAGAATTTCGCAGAGGATAAGCGTCCTTATATGATCGGATATCGCGCTCTTTTCGCCGTACATTTCATGGAGATCTGAAGCGAGCTGTTTAATGGTCAGCGGCTGAAAGGGGATATAGGATGATATGTCCCGGGCCTTTTTTACATAAGAAAAAAAACGGGTCTTTGTGTCCGAGAGGATATAGCTGTTAGGGGCAAGGTAGCATACCGAAGAAAAATCATTTTCAGGGCAGCAGGAGATGATTTCTCCGAATATCGGCGTTTTTCTGTTTCCTGTCCCTGGAGGGGCGATATACAGTGTCCCTTTTATCATCAATGGACTACGCATGAAAAAAGGCCTCCAGGGGACAACCTGAACACCTCGGCCTGGGTTTGCAGTAATGTTTGCCAAGCATGACGAGCAGTGCATGATATTCATTGAAGAGGGAGACATCCGTACGCAGATTTGTCTGAAACAGGTCCTGCAATTCCTGGTAGGCGGCCTTTTCTGATACGACCTTATGCCTCTGAAGGACCCTTTTTGTATATGCATCAATTACAAATACGGGCTTTTCGAGGGCATACAAAAGTATGGAATCCGCTGTCTCGGGGCCTATGCCGTTAACATTGAGAAGGCCTTCTCTGAGGGAATGAGTGTCCTCTGCCTTCATACGTTTCATGCTGCCTTTATAGTGATTTAAAAGAAAAGCCAGAAAGTTTTTGAGCCGTCTGGTCTTGACATTAAAATACCCCGCAGGCCTGATTAATGAAGCAATCTTTGGGGGGGGCATTTCATGCAGGATTTTTGCCTTCAGTGCCCTCTCTTTTTTTAAATTACCTATCGCCTTTTCAACGTTGTCCCAGTTTGTGTTCTGCGTAAGGATCGCCCCGACCGCTATTTCAAAAGGGGTGTCTCCGGGCCACCACTGCTGGGGGCCGAAATGTTTGTAAAGAGAGTTGTATATGTCGGTTAATATCTTATGGTTGTTTTGCTTTCTTTTTGCCATTGTGAAAAAGGGTTCAAGGGGTCGAGGGTTCACGGATTCAAGTGAAAAATTAAATACCTTCACTTGACCCCTCGAATCCTTGAATCCTTAACCCCCTGCTCTTATTTATTTATCCCGGCGGCCACTGCATGGGCCTTCCTCCGAGCAGATGGAGGTGTATGTGAAAGACTGTCTGGCCCGCTTCCGCGTTGCAGTTCATCACGAGCCTGAACCCTCTGTCCGCAATGCCTCTCTCTTTTGCGATATTGTTTGCAGCCTGATATAACTTTCCAATGAGCTCATTATCATCATCGCCTATTTCCAGAGAGGTTGCAATGTGTTTCCTCGGTATTACAAGGATATGAACAGGGGCCTGCGGGTTTACATCTTCAAAGGCATACACATATTCGTCCTGATACACTGTTTTTGAAGGTATTTCTCCTCCGGCTATTTTGCAAAACAGGCAGCTCATGTTTTTTCTCCTTTTTGCTTACCATTATAAACAAAATATATCTTTTTTGATTATAATACGGTCCATGGAACTGATAAGCATGAGTAAACTGAAAGAGAGCCCCCTTATTATACAGGATATCAGGTGGGACCTGACCCCAAAGATCTTTATGGACCCTTCTTCCGTACCGGGAGATGCATCAGGGAAGGGGGCAGATATTACATACGGATATATGCTGTATGTCGACCTTATGGATGAGAAGCCTGTGCTTGTCCTCATGCAGCTCAAACGTATTATGAGCAAGAGTGTAGGGTATGTCCCGGACGTTCCCGAAGAGCTGCTGAGGGAAGCTATGCAATGCGAAGATTCGGACTGCATTGCGGGCATGTATCCCCTTAACGCAAGTCTCGAGAGCTGGCTGAAAAATCAGCTCGGTATTTCCTGATCCTCTTTGATTTCGTAGCTCACTTTAACATCAATATCTTTACGTAATGAGTGATATACAGAGCAGTATTTCTCCTGGGAAAGTGATATGGCCCTGTCAAGCTTTCTGGATGTAATACCCTTTCCTGAAATATGGATTATTATCTCTATGGATTTGAAATATTGCGGCGGGGTTGGATTTCTCTTCCCTGACGTCTCTATCTCAAACTCCCTGATCTCCACCCGCATCTTCTGAAGAAACATTACTACATCTATCGCCAGGCAGCCTGAAACACTCATCAAAAGCGTGTCTGTCGGAAAGCACCCTTCCATTGCCCTGGGGTCATATTCAAATTCATAACCGCGTATCCTTGCGGTGAAGACCAGTTCATTTTCCCAGGTCAGGAACCCCTTGCTTTCAAGAGGTACTTTTTCTTTCCATCCTTCAACGGATTTTTCCAGATCTTCAGCATTTTTTTCTTCCATTACTATCTTACAACCTCCTGTTTGAATGTTACTGCCCTGTTGACGCCCTCAGCCAATTGAGATAATCTTCGGAACCGCCCGTTATGGGAATCGCTATGACCTCCGGCACATCATAGCTGTGCAGTTCCCCGACTCTGGCGGAAACGGCATCCAGGAGTCTCTTCTGCGACTTTACGATCATGAGCACTTCCGTATCATCTTCAATTTTGCCCTGCCATCTGTAAATGGATCGTATATTCCTTACGATATTTACGCATGCAGCAAGTTTTTCTTCGACAAGGCAACGGGCGATCCTGGCTGCTTCATCCTCGCCGGGGGCGGTGATGAAGATGGCTATTTCGATGTCATGTTTCTCGGACATTGAAATATATTTTGCAGACACGCGGCTAAAAAAGCAATTTCCGGTATTGACAAAAACAATAAACTGTTATACTATTTCCTTAACAATTCTTCTTTTTAACAATCCCTATTTAAGTTGAAAGGTTAAAACCTCCAAAGGCATATTTTTTTCAAAAATATCTATTCCCACAAAAAAGGAAGTCAAATCACATGGCAAACAAAAGCAGGAATCAAGGAACATCCGGTATGAACATTACGGATCTTAAGGAAAAAACAATTGATGAGCTGACTAAAATGGCTAAAGAATTAAATGTGGAAGGCGCGAGAGGGCTGAGAAAACAGGACCTGATTTTTGCGATACTGCAGGCTCAGACAGAAAAAACCGGTCTTATTTTCGGGGAAGGCGTGCTGGAGATCTTACCTGATGGTTTCGGGTTTCTCCGTTCTCCGAATTACAGTTATCTGCCCGGTCCGGATGATATATATGTTTCCCCTTCACAGATAAGAAGGTTTACTCTCCGTACAGGAGACCTGGTCACAGGCCAGATAAGGCCTCCAAAAGAAAGTGAACGCTACTTTGCCCTTCTGAAAGTAGAGGCGGTGAACCATGAGTCTCCGGATGACAGCATAGAAAGACCTTTTTTTGATAACCTCGTGCCGTATTACCCGACAGAGGCGATCAATCTGGAATATAGCAAGACCGATTACTCCACCCGTGTTATGAGTCTGGTTTCACCTATCGGGATGGGCCAGAGGGGGATGGTCGTTGCAGCGCCACGTACCGGAAAGACGATGCTGCTCCAGTCCATAGCAAAGGCTGTCAAGAAAAATCATCCTGACATACATCTTATCATCCTTCTTATTGATGAGAGACCTGAGGAAGTGACCGACTGGAAAAGACAGGTTGATGCGGAGATTATAAGTTCAACTTTTGACGAGCCGCCCCAGAGACATCTGCAGGTGGCGGAGATGGTTATTGAACGGTCCAAGAGACTCGTTGAAACCAGCAGAAACGTGGTCATCCTGCTGGACTCCATTACGAGGCTTGCGAGGGCGTATAATGCGGTCATCCCTGCAAGCGGCAAGGTGCTCTCGGGAGGACTGGACTCAAATGCGCTCCAGAAACCCAAAAGGTTCTTCGGTACCGCAAGAAATATAGAAGGCGGAGGCAGCCTGACCATTATGGCTACAGCCCTTGTGGATACCGGCAGCAGGATGGATGACGTGATTTTTGAGGAATTCAAGGGCACGGGCAACATGGAACTGCACCTGGACAGAAAGCTTGTGGACAAGCGGATATTCCCGACCATCAATATCAATGCATCAGGCACGAGAAAAGAGGAGCTCCTTGTTGACAAGAAGATGCTCCAGAGAATGTGGATATTGAGAAAAGTGCTTCATTCCCTCAGCGCTATCGAGAGCATGGAGTTTCTGCTTGACAAGATCAAGGGGACAAAGGACAACAAGGAATTTCTTGATATGATGAACAAGTAGTCCGCACCCCCCGACTCTCTTTATCGAAAATTAATTATAATTGTTCATGAAACAGGATATTGTTGAAATTATCAGCAGCGCGCTTGCGCATCTGCGGGCCGAGTGGGACATTGAAGATGTCCCGTATATAGAGGTCGAAGTCCCAAGAAATGAGGCAATGGGGGATTTGTCGACTCCGGTTGCCATGAGGCTGACCAAATCAGTCAAAAAACCGCCGAGAAAAATTGCAGAGGACATAGTTGCGGAAATCAATAAGGGCCTGATCTCTCCTGCTGAAGGAGCCGGGGGGATAGCCGACATCTTCGAGAAAATAGAAATAGCAGGGCCTGGTTTTATAAATTTCAGGCTCAAAAGGGGCTATTTTCATAATGGCCTTCAAGAGATCCTTGCAGAAGAGCATGCATTACTGCGTAGCAATATCGGGAAGGGGCTGAAAATTCAGGTTGAATTTGTGAGCGCCAATCCTACCGGACCTCTGCATATCGGGCATGGCAGGGGCGCTGCTGTTGGGAATGCGCTCTGCAATATTCTTGAGGCCGCCGGATATGATGTGCAGAGGGAGTTTTATATCAATGATGCAGGGCTTCAGGTCAAGCTCCTCGGCCGGTCTGTCTTTGCACGATATCAGCAGATGCTCGGGAATGAAGTCCCGTTTCCGGAAGACGGCTATAAGGGGGACTACATTGAATCCATAGCCCGGGAGATAAAAGAGAGGAACGGGGACGCTTATCTTCGAAAAACATTTGAAGAGTGCGGCACATTTTTTACGGACTATGCCTATAAAATGATGCTGACTGATATAGCGAGAGACCTCAAGGATTTCGGGGTGGTCTTTGAGAGATGG
>JAJRVB010000045.1 GCA_024277515.1 Nitrospirota bacterium
CTCTATGACAAGGCCGTAACCATTGATCCATATTATATTGAAGGCACTACAAACAAGGGCATGACCTACGAGAAAGAGGGCAATTGGGACAAGGCACTTGAATCCTACCGCCAGGCGCTGGCCCTTGATAAAAATGACACCTTTGCCGCCACACTGGTCAAGAAGGCGGAAGAAATGATAAATATCCAGAAGGACATCGCACGCAACAAACGGGTGGATCAGCTGGTAAAAGACCTTGCGGAACGATACCGCAGCAATATAAAAAGCAAAAAGACAAAGGAAGATGCATGGACCTCCGGCCCCATGGTAATGACATTTGTCGACATTCAGGAAAGGGGAGGACTGTCTGAGCGGGACGGTTTTTCTTCGGTATTAATGGCACAGCTTGCGGACCACCTGAACGCATCCGGCAGGGTACGGGTTGTGGAGCGCGTAGTAATTGAAAGGCTCCTTGAGGAATTAAACCTTGGATCATCAGACCTGGCGGATCCTGAAACAGCACTGAAGATCGGGAAGGTACTCGCAGCAAAGCTGCTTGGCACGGGTTCCATATTTTATCTTCAGCAGGGCACCCTGCTTCATCTCAGAATTATTGATACCGAGACCTCGGCAATACCCCAGTCACTGACCAGCCGGATAGATCCCGGCATGTCAATGGAAAAAGACCTGTTCCGCATTAACCGGGACATCCTCAGGACTGTTATTGAGAAATATCCATTAAGGGGCTATATCGTACAAGGAACAGGAGATGAGTTTATGATAAATCTCGGTTCAAACCAGGGAGTTGTTTCAGGAACCAGATTTGATGTTGTGGAGAAAAAGGAGCCTGTAAAATACAGGGGGAAACTCCTGAACGGCGCGCCAAAGACTATTGGCCAGGTTGAAGTCGTGCGCGTGGAACCCGACATCTGTTTTGTCCGGGTTTTAAAGAGTGAGCGTCCGCTCAGGGCCGATGACAGGGTACAGGAAAAGATTGAAGCAGCGGCCCTGTGATGAATAGAATCCTGAAACTGATATACAGCATGATGTTTGTCACGCTCTGTCTGTCATGCGCCACCGGCAGCACATACCCGGACAACGCTGTTGTCGCGGTCTGGGATTTTGATAATCTCACCCCTTCCGTCTATGCACAGCCGGACCTTGGAGAACTTCTTTCGAGTCAGGTCATCGAGACACTGCAAAAAAAGGGGGGGCATCCACTTGTCGAGAGAGACCGCCTGCTCCTTGCCCTGAAAGAACTTCAACTCGGCACAACAGCGGTTGCCGATGAGTCAACGCGCCTGAGGCTGGGGAAACTATCCGGCGCTTCATTGATGGTCTTTGGGGGGTATCAGATCATTGGAGACCGGATGCGCCTTGATGTCCGGCTCGTTGATGTAGAGTCCGGAAGGGTCATAAAGGCGGTCCACAAGATTTCATCAACCTCGGACCTGTCCGGATGGCTGGCCGGCGCGCAGGAGGCGGCTGAGGAGCTGCTTTGAGCCGAAAAGAGCAGGCATTGTTCAATCAAATAATTAACTCGATAAATAATTGAAATAACATACACAACACTTTGAATAAAAAAGTACACGCTCAGATTGGTTGGTATTGCGTCTAATGTATCGAAAATTATTTGCTTTCACAACACCTGCTCTTTTCTTGTTTAATTATTCGGAATAATAAGTATGAGGGTACATACTATTGTCTAAAATATCCCGGACACGTGTTGCAAACGGCATTTACTGGATAGAGATACCCGGGGCCGGGCTTTACGTCCTCTGCGGCTGTCCTGCTGACAGCGTAAAGCATTTAAAGAAGAAAGGCCTGATCGCCGCCCGGAACAGAGACGGGGCTCCTGCTGAAACAGGGCCGAACGCCATCCTGCTGTCAGACATATCTGTCCAAAACGGCAGCTTTTCAAATCTTGCTGAATTCCCTGTTATGCAGATGCTGTACAGGCAGGGAATGATGCTTCAGGGAGAGCAGGACAGCTCCGGTGAAAAGCCGCTGCTCATAGGTTCTGAAGAGCAGGTAACATCACAAAGGCAGTACATTTACCGGGGCAATTACGGACTGGTGTCGGAAGAGGAGCTGACAGCTGTCGGTGTTTCCCCTGAAACGGCCCGTGACATGATGAGACTGAAGATGAAATTCGTCCACGGAAAGATCAGGACGATTGAGGAATTCTTTGATACACGGACAGTCACCAGTCATCCTGTTGAAATCAGAAACGGTGTCTTTATACGCCGGATCAAGGTCAATATATTCGAGTTCCGGTACCAGGGAGAACTGCTGACCGTCAACCTGAACCTTGCCGCTGATGAGAGCTATGAATCAGCGTACCCGCTCGACTTTCACGATATCAAAAGAGAGTATTTTGCCGTGCTGCACTCCGGAGAAGGCAATGGCTGGGATGCAGACCGGCCCTGCATGGCCAGCATCGTCATGTTTCAGGGAAAGATCTATTTAATCGACGCGGGACCGAATATTCTTTACAGCCTGAGGGCCCTTGGAATAAGCGTGACAGAGATTGAGGGCATTTTTCA
Source organism: Nitrospirota bacterium (assembly GCA_024277515.1). Classification (GTDB taxonomy): domain Bacteria; phylum Nitrospirota; class Thermodesulfovibrionia; order UBA6902; family UBA6902; genus JAJRVB01. The sequence goes on from JAJRVB010000045.1 coordinate 2,526, forward strand.
TACACATGCCCACGACGACCACTTCGCGGGTCTTACCACCCTCATGAGGTCAGGCCACAAGATCAAATATTTTGCCGCTCCCCTTGTGCGGGCCTCCGTTACAAAGAAACTGTCAGCTTTGACCTCCATTAAAGAAGATGACTTTAAAAATTATTTTGCTGTCTGTGACCTGGATACCGATGTATGGAATATAATAGACGGCCTCGAGGTCAAACCGCTCTTCTCTCCCCATCCGGTGGAGACTACCGTATTCATGATCAGGGCACTGTCTGCCGACGGCTATAAATGTTATGCCCACCTTGCGGATATAGCAAGTCTGAATATACTTCGCGGGATGATCAGCGACGACACGTCGGAATCCGGCATCAGCCGGGACCTGTTTGAACAGGTGCAGGAGAGCTATTTCACACCCGTCAACCTGAAAAAACTGGACGCAGGAGGCGGACTGATTCATGGGGATGCACTCGATTTCAGGGAAGACAGGTCAGACAAAATCATCCTGTCTCACATGTCTTCAGAACTGACCAATAAACAGAAAGAGGTCGGCTCGGCAGCATCATTCGGCATGATGGACATCCTGATCCCGTCGCATCAGGATTATATGTGGAGATATGCCTTTTATTATCTTCACTCCCATTTCCCGGATGCCCCGCGCCACCAGATCAATATACTCGTGAATAATCCGGTTGTGACATTCAATGCCGGATCAATCCTTATCAGGAAAGATGAGGTGAATGAGCATATTTACCTGATCCTGACCGGAGACATAGAAATAATCCGGTCAGAGTCGACCACCCCCCGGATGCTGTCATCAGGAGGAGTTGCAGGGGACAATTCACGCCTGACAGCTTCTCCGTCAATGAAGACATACCGCGCTGTCCACTATGTGCATGCCCTTCAGCTGCC
>JAJRVB010000046.1 GCA_024277515.1 Nitrospirota bacterium
CATCCATTGTCCGGTGAAAATCGAGATGGTCCTGCGTAAAATTCGTGAACGCCGCGACACTGAAAGAGCATCCCTTCAATCTCCCGAGAGCAACGGCATGAGAGGAAACTTCCAGGACACCGTATTTCATACCGTGTTCCACCATTTCGCCCAGATAACGCTGCAGGTCTGAAGATTCCGGAGTTGTATGCGATGCATGTACTGTTCTGCCTCCCGTCATATATGAAATCGTTCCCAGCAAGCCGGCATGTTCACCTCCGGCATCAAGAATATGTTTGGTAATAAAAGCTGTCGTTGTCTTCCCGTTTGTCCCTGTGATGCCGATCAAAGACAGACGGCCGGAAGGATGTCCGTAAAAAGCAGCTGAAATGAGGGCTAACGCTTCTCTGGTGTCAGAAACGCAGACAAGTCCGGGTCCCTTTTCAGGACCGGACCGGCTTGGTTCCGATATTTCCAACGGATGCTCTGCTACTATCACAGCAGCCCCCCTGTTTACTGCATCCCTGATAAAGTCACGGCCGTCAACGGTAAACCCCCTGACCGCCACGAACACAAAATCTTTTTTGACTAATCTCGAATCATACGCAATACCTTTTATCTCTACATCAAGAGGGCCTCTCGTCCACTCCGTACGCAGACCTTCTAAAAGCTTTCTGATGGTCATTAACCCCGTTAAAAAATCCCCTAACGAAACCTGTTGACGAGGACAATACGGTTCTCGTCCCGTTCCATAGGAACATCAAGATACGCAAACGTCTGTTCAATTATTTTTTTAAACACAGGGGCGGCAACAACCCCTCCGTATGAAACTCCCCGGGGTTCATATATCACAACAATAAGGGCTATCTTCGGATGGTCCGCCGGCACAAAACCGACAAAGGAACCGACAAACCTGTCGCGTGAATAGCGTTTGGTCTTTTGATCGTAGATCTGCGCGGTCCCTGTTTTCCCTGCCACGAGGTTCCCGTCAATGTACGCCCGTGTGGCAGTACCCCCTTCCTCAACCACGGTCTTCAGTATGTCCGTTACTTTTTTGGCAGTACGACTGGAAATGACCCTGCCGGACAACTCAGGGGACACCCTTTTGACAATACTTCCTGAAGAAGAAATAATATCGGACACAATATACGGCTTCATCAGCGCTCCACCGTTGGCAATCGCCGCATATGCCCGCAGGAGCTGCAGGGGAGTCACGCCTATTTCCTGACCTATTGATAATGCGGCCAGAGATGTGCCGGACCAGTTTTCCGGTTTTCTGAGAATACCCTTCACCTCCCCGGGATAATCAATACCTGTCTTCCGGCCAAAGCCGAACTTTTTTATGTAACGGTAATAATTTTCCCCTCCGAGCCTCATCCCCACATATACAGCGCCCACATTGGAAGAGCGCTGAATCACTTCCTGAAACGTAAGGATTTTGTTTTTGTGGGTATCCCGGATACGTTTCCCTCCGACTACAATGAATCCGTCCGATACATCAAATTCGTCATTCAGATCAACAACTCCTTCTTCAAGGGCCGCAGCTGCGAGGATTGTCTTTAAGGTCGACCCAGGTTCATACAGGTCCGTAATCGCCCTGTTGCGTCTCATATAGTCACGGAATTTGCCGGCAGTATTGGGGTCATAGGTGGGCCTGTTGGCCATGGCAAGTATTTCCCCGGTCATCGGGTCCATCATTATTGCAACTGCCGCCTTCGCCTTCGATTCGTCCATCGCATTATCGAGCTCCTTCTCGACAATGTACTGGATCCCCTCATCAATCGTAAGCACAAGGTTGTTGCCGGAAAAACCTTCTTTGATATTACTTGAAAGCCTGTTCCCCCGGGCATCCGTTCCTACGGAAACATATCTCGCCTTACCCTTCAGGTATGTATTGTATTTAAGTTCAAGCCCGGAGATTCCCTTGTTGTCAATGTTTGTAAAACCCAGTATGTGAGATGCTGTCCGGCCTTTTGGATAGAAACGTTTTGACTCCGGTATAAATCCGACCGAATCATATCCCATCTTGTCCAGCAGCTTGCGGATCTCCCGTACTGTCTCCAGGTCCATTTTCCTGTCAATCCATATGAAGTCTTTATTCTTCTTTTTCAGCAGGTCCATATTGAACTTCTTTGATGAGATCTTTGTCAGGCGGGCAAGTTTTTTTGTTAATGTCCGGGTATCCTCAATCTTTGAAGGGACCGCGTAGAGGGAATCCGATTCTATGTTAGCGGCCATTTGTCTCATCTTCCTGTCCCATATGATCCCGCGCTGCGGCGCTATTGTTTTTTCGCGGATATACTGCTGTGAAGCCCTGTCCGTCAGCTTGTCGTGATCAAGAATCATCAGGTCGATCAAACGCCACCCGATGACGGCAAAACAGAAAAGGATGACGGTGACGAGCACCAGCGCCCTCTTCCTGCTCTTTTGAAGCGGAATCCTCACAGGATCTTCATCCCAGAGTTTTCTCATTTCAACCCTTTCAATCTTTCTTCTTCTCATATTTTTACACTCCCGCTGAATGCCACCTATCTCATGGATGCCCTGCGGGGACCTGCAACCACAGCCCTGGTAACATATATAATGTTGCCCCTCTCAGCCATACTCATACCAAGCCTTCTAAAGGCAACTTTCTCCACATTCCCGGCAGATAAAAAACTGGCCTGCTGCGCAACGATCATTTTTCTCTCGCTCAGAAGGTCAGTCCTCAGGTTTTCGAGGGCGCCGATCTCATATTCCAGGGTGATTACGGATGACCTCATCCAGACAAACGCAAAAATGCAAATGCCGATATACAGAAAAAAAACGGCATTAAGAAGTATCCCGCTTCTGTTACCATGTTGTGCCCTTCTGGCATTCATATTTTCTCCCCTACTCTCAGTTTTGCACTTCTTGACGAAGGATTCAGCCGCTGCTCCTGTCTGTCTGGAACCAGCGGTTTCTTTGTGATAATGTGAAAGAGACCCTCCTTTGCAAGCCTTCTGAAGGCATTCTTGACTATCCGGTCTTCGAGTGAGTGATATGACAGGACACAGAACCTGCCCCCTGCTTCAAGCAATCCTGCCCCTGCTTCAAGCGCGAAGGACAGTTCTTCAAGCTCCCTGTTTACCTCAATCCTGAGCGCCTGAAATGTCCTGGTTGCAGGGTGAATCTTTCCGCGTCTCCTTACCGTTTTTTCGACAATCCCGGCCAGATCACTGCAGGACCTTATCCTCTGCCTCCGCCTTGAGCTGACAATCGCTTTTGCAATCCTCCGGCTGTATCTCTCTTCTCCGTATTTCCATATAATGTCCGCAAGGTCCTTTTCTCGATATCGATTGACGACCGCCTCTGCCGTGAGACTCTGCTGTCTGTCCATCCTCATATCGAGCGGTTCATCCCTCAGAAAGCTGAACCCCCTGCCCTCGGCTTTCAGGTGCAGTGCAGATACCCCTGCGTCAAGGAGGATCCCGTTTACCCTGTCATAACCAAGGGCTTCGGCAGCGGTTTTCATCTGCGTAAAGCTGTCGTGAACAAGGTGCACATTCGGGTAATCCCTCAGACGCCCGCCGGCAATTTCAATCGCCTTTTCATCCCTGTCCATCCCGATCAGGGTGCAGCCGTGCACACGATCCAGAATTGCCTCCGCATGACCTCCCAGCCCCAGTGTTGCATCTACGTAAATACCAGATTGCTTCAAGTTTAAATTCTCCAGTACGTCCTTTATCATTACCGGGACGTGTATGATGTTCATCTACAATCCAAGGCTCGTAAATTCCTCCTTGTACGCCTGCTGGTCAATTTTCTGCGGGTCTGCTACTTCGTCCAGTTCATTTTTGTCCCAGATCTCAATCCTGTTCCCGAGGCCCAGTATGACGGCCTCGCTGTTCAGCCCCGCGTCCGTCCTGAGCGCCGGCGCTATGAGGACCCTGCCCTGCCTGTCTATTTCACATTCATTGGCAGAACCTATGACCCTGCGCATAAAATACTTGACAGCATCATTGGTCTGCGGCAGCCCGTTCACCTTCTCAATAAGGCCCTGCCATTCATTGACCGGATAGGCGCAAAGACACTTGTCAAGCACTTCATTTGTTATAATTAACTTTGAGGAATGACTGGATGAAAGGATTTCACGGAATGGCGCAGGGACTATCAATCTTCCCTTCGCATCCAGCGATTTATAGTGCTTTCCAGAAAAACCTGACACCTTTCCTCCACCTTTTACCACTTTTTACCACAAGTACACATGAGTATATTAATGTTGCTAATAGTTGTCAAGAAAAAAATTATATTTTTTTACACGCACTATATTTTGTGGTGCGAGAATTTTACATATACTATCTATGGGGTATCTTTCTGTTATCCTTTTCTCATTCTTTTTCCAGGTCAACATATTTGTTCTTGCTTCACAGGCGGGGCATCATGTATCCTGAGATAGATAATGGACCCGGTAGAGAGATTCTTTAACTATCTGACTGTCGAAAAAGGACTCGCGGCGAATACCCTTGAAGCCTACAGAAGGGACATCCAGAAATTCAGCGCGTTCCTGAAAGATGATGTCAAAGAGATAACTGACTTCAGCAAGTCAGACATCCTTTCCTGGATAGATCACCTTCGGAATTCCGGAAACCGGACAGCCACTCTGGCAAGGAACATCGCCTCCCTGCGGGGATTCTGCAAATTCATGCTCATGGAGGGGATCATCAGTGAGGACCCTACGGAAAACCTCTCAACTCCAAAGGGATGGAAACGTATTCCAAGGATCATTGGCACAGATGAAGTCTCTTTAATGCTGAAGAAACCGGAAGGCGGCCAACTCTCACTGCGCGACAGGGCAATCCTTGAGATCCTCTATTCATCCGGACTGAGGGCAAGTGAGGTGATCCATATAAAGACGGCGGATGTAAATTTTGAAGCGGGATTTCTCACGATAACCGGCAAAGGATCGAAAGAACGGGTCGTCCCTGTACATGAAACCGCCCTGGCAACCATAAAAACATATATGGAAGAAGCAAGGCCACAGCTGCTGAAAAAACGAAGCAGTCCGTTTCTGTTCCTTGCAAAAGGCGGCAAACCGATGACGCGCCAGAGGCTTTGGCAGCTGATCAAAAAATACTCTGCCGGGATGCCGGTAAAGGTATCACCTCACACACTGCGTCACTGCTTTGCCAGCCACCTGCTGGATGGCGGGGCAGACCTGAGGGCGCTCCAGAAGATGCTCGGCCATACCGATATTTCAACCACCCAGATTTATACAAAAGTCACCCCTGAACGGCTGAAAAAAATCCACAGGAAACACCATCC
>JAJRVB010000047.1 GCA_024277515.1 Nitrospirota bacterium
AAAATGGAATTTACTCCGGGTTCCTCAACATGAAACGAGCTTACAGGTATATCAGTTAATTCAAAATTGTTCCGTCTTATAAACCGCATCCTTTCTATGAACACCTGGTAGGAATCCCTCCCGCTATTTGCGCCGAAACAGGAAGAAAAGAGTATACCGTCACTCCCTGTCAGAGAGGCATACAGCTCTTTCATATCGTCATTATTGATAATGCATTTGTAGAAATCATCGTTGTCCTGAGGACAGATGCGGCACCCGTTACAGCGCCGTATCTTATAATTATTGAGGTATTTGATATCAATATCTGCTGCCAATCCTTCAAATGAGGTATCGAGAAGCTTCTTTACAGTGTCTTTATGGTCTTCACTTCCCATAATTACAGTTATTTTTAACGGTTTTGAATTATTAGTCTGTCTTGAGTTCATAATTCTTGCTGCCTGAGCAACTCTCTTGCCTGTGCCCATAGACGTTTGAAGGCCGAAATTGTCGTCAATAATCGCGCCGATGTCTCCTGCCCATGCCGTGCCGCCGTACTGGCTTGTCGGCGGGCCGTTACCGACAATTGACGCTCCAAGCTGCAGACTGTCATAGAGTCCGTATACATTGGTAGTCTCCTGGCCGCCGTTTCTTTTGGCGCCCACACTGACAAACCCTGCAGACTTCTTATTAAACAGCAAAGGACCGTTTTCTTTCAGAAGGTTAAACAGTGTATTGATATATGAGGATCGATCTCCAAAATATACCGGGGAAGAAAAGATGATTCCATCCGCCTTTTTAATCCTGTTGATCAATTGCCTCGGTTTTTCACATTTCCCGATATCGGAAATATATTCCGGAAGTTTTACAATATCAATCTCTCCGCCCTGTGAAACAGCTCCAAACAGTGATGCCATCATGATGGCTTCAGAGTTGCTCAGCTTTTTTGCCGAAGATATTTCATATATCGTATCGTACAGGTCCTGAAATGAAAGACTGTTATAAACATACTCAAGCAGGACATCAGGCTTAATCCGGTTACGGCTGCTTCCCACTATGCCCAGTATTTTTAATTTCTTCATATTCCCTCCTCTTTTTATCAGGCGACCCCGGTCACCGCGTTACCACTGCTGATCAGCTGTTCCCTGATTGACAGGGCCACTCTGTGCGCGCCAGATCCGGTGCACACCTTTTTACATGCCCGACTCATACATGACCTTGTTTCACTATTTTTCAGTTTTTGGAATTCATCAAGAAACAGGTCCTTTTTTAACTCGATTCCAATGCCTAATGCTATTGCCGCACCTTTATTTTGGAGCTCTGTTGCGTTCTTCAGTTGATTTTCCACCTGACATATAATCATCATCGGGGTCCCCACACAGGCAGACTGAAAAGATGTGATTCCTCCTGCAGTTATCAGAAGGTCACTTTCATATAAGACATCTGCCATCTACTCCGGTGAAATGTTATGATGCACATTAATTCGAGGATTATCTGCTGCTGACTGCTTAATCGCATCCAGGCTTTTGGCGAGGCCGCCGACTATTACCCTGATATCCACATTTGTATCTTTAATTAACTCCAGCACCGTTCGGGTCAGACCTGCCGTATCACTTCCGCCGAAATTTACCGTGATCTTTTCAAGTCGTTCCCTTATAAATTTATGACGTCTGTTATATTCCTCATAAACTGGATTCAAAAGAAAGTATCCCGGGCCTGTCAGAAACTTTGTATCTCCGTATTTAGAAGTAAAAGTATTCCCCTGACAGAACAGATTGGCATTTACAACCATATGAGACGGCATGGGAAATTGATCGTGGTCGCTGATCATTATCAGATATTTTGATATTTTTCTGAGGGAATCAAAATATTCTTCGCCTTTAAAATAGAGGTCGGTAATCATTACAGGAAAAGGCTCCTTATCAATGATTAAACCTGTCTGCCTCAGCTGTTCCTCTTCATCCAGGCCTTCAGGCAGGACATGGCAGCGGTACTGATTGAATTCAATGAGCTTCAGTCCACGCTCACCCACTGTCGAGATAAATGATATATCAAACCCCATATCCGTTAATTCTCCTGCCAGCGCCAGACAACGCATTATATGCCCCAGGCCAAGCCTATTACTTCCGTCGGTCCGAAAATAAATTCTCATATATTACTTGTCTCCAGACACGCCTCGGTTACAGGGCTCAGTTCTTCAATATCTTTTACTGCAACCTTACCTATCACTCTTGAAATATTCTTCGGCGCCATTCCGTTAGAAGGTCGCAGCATGACAATATCCCGTTCTGAAACAGTTTCGCCTTTGCAAATAAGGCGCTTCGCATAAATCCCCTTACGGGCCCTGGCCCTGGCCGGCATCTCATCTTCAGAAATGCTCTTTTCACAATTCCCGAGGCTGAGTTCCAGATTACGGACATCAGTGACAAGCTGCCTTAATTCAGGTATATCAAGCGCGAAGGCATGGTCCGGCCCTTCGGCATTCTTATCAAAGGTAATATGCTTTTCTATCATGCAGGCCCCTAATGCAACTGCGCCCAGCGGGACAATGCATCCGGGTGAGTGATCGGAGTAGCCGACAGGACGCTGAAGTTTCTCCCTCATCGTCTGAAGCGCCCTTAAATTGGCCTCTTCAAACCGTGTCGGGTAACTCACTACACATTGCATGACCAGAATATCCTCATTACCGGTCGCTGTGATACATTCAATTGTTTCCTCGATTTCTTTCATGGTTGACATTCCCACAGACAGTATTACGGGTTTCCCTTTCAGCGCAATATGTTCAACAAGGGGCAGATTCGTCAGTTCACCTGATGCTATTTTGAAAGCGGATACATCAAGTGACTCAAGCAGGTCCGCCATCCGGAAATCAAACGGCGCTGATAAAAAAACAACTCCCAGACTTTCAGCATATTCCTTCAATATCCCATGCCATTCATCAGGCAGCTCCAGGGACTTTATAAGATCATACGCTTCAGGTCTCTCTTTTCTGTTTACGAGTGTCTCCGCCCTGAACGACTGAAACTTTACCGCATCCACGCCACAGGCAACAGCATCCTGCACAAGACGTTTTGCTATATCCAGGTCCCGGCAATGGTTCGAGCCTATTTCCGCAATAATAAATGCGGAGCTGCCCTCGCCGACTATCCTTCCGTTAATGTTAATGCTTCTGATGTCTTTCGCCACAGGGCGTCATCCCTTTCAACAGCCATATCTAATGTTGTACGAACAAGTAGTTTGTCCATTGCATATTCATGCATCTCCGGGACATCGTTGCCAAGAGCCATTTGAGCAAGAAGATGAGGGAAATTAATACCGCAGGCAGTAGCAAGATACCCATAGCCCCAGAGCCTCGGGTTTATTTCAAGCAATCTGAATTCACCGGAATTCAGATCTTTTTTGAATTCTATGAGGGCCGGACCTGCCCAGTTCTCAAGGCTCTCCAGCAGGCGTGTTCCATATAATTTTAAAATATCTTCCTGAACCGGCTCTCCAACAATAGCAGGGCCTCCATCAGGATAGAGTGTCTTCAGGCTTCTCGAAAAAAAACTTGCCTTAACAGAATGGTCACGATCATAAAGAAATCCAGCGGCATATACGGATCCTCTGCCGCCCGGAATCATCTCCTGCGCAATGAACTCTGATTGCGGCACCTTGCGCATAAGACTGCGAAGTTCTTCTTCCCTGTGTATATAACTCAACCCCCTGGAACCATGAGAAATTCTTGGTTTCACTACTAACGGGAACTTTGATTTGGCAGGGTCAATCTCATCTAAAAGCCTTGTTTCAGGACATGGGACGCCCGCTCGCCCTGCAACATTTGAGACCAGATATTTGTCTGTGGCATTGATTAATGTGTTGTATTCCGGTACAAGCATATTTATATTATCTCTTTCAAAAACCGTCCTGTTTCTGGAGAGAGATATTATCTCTTCTTCCAGGCAGGGAATAATGACATTCACCGATTCTCTGTGGCAGATCTCGAGAAGTTTCTCTATATACAACTCCTCATCAGAGGCAAGGGGGACGAGATATGGAATAATGTTATGCTGATACAGTCCTGAAGCAAAGGGATCATTTTCAACTCCGATAAGCCTGTACCCTCCATGTTCCGCGAGTGCGCGGCAGCAATTCAGGCCGGGCGGCGCGCCGACTGCGGTAATTAATATTGTTCCATGGTTTTTCATATGTCTCCCTGTTCAGACCGGACGAAAAACAATCCCGACACAGTTTCCCTCCATAAACCGATCAATATCATCCATTTCACATGCTTTTTTTACAACTTTAAGGGCTTCACGGGAAGCTTCCAGAGTTTTGTTTATATCATCAACTGTATGTGAATAAGTCACGAGCTGGGCAGCGCCGAAAAGTATGCCTCGTTTTATCGTCTCCTGCATGAAAAGGCTCTTGATCTGCAATGACTCCTTTCCGTTTTTATCATAAAAGTAAAACTTTGTTCTCGGAGGATAGCCGACGCATTCGGCGTTAATCCTGAAATCCCCTGCCATTGCATTAAACCCGTCCTTCAACTTCTTCCCCTGTCTCCAGATGTGTCCGATAACATTACGTTCCTTAACCTCCCGGATAGTAGCCAGTGCAGCGGCAATGGATGAGGTCTCACCGTAGAACGTCCCTGAAAAGAATACCCTTTCAAATTCCTTCATATACTCTCTTTTACCGACAATAGCCGAAATAGGCATTCCATTACCCATAGCTTTACCTATGCATGCAATATCAGGTACGACACCTGTAATTTCCTGAGCTCCTCCAAGGGCAAATCTGAATCCTGTTATAATTTCGTCAAAGATTAAAAGAGAGCCGTTATAGTTCGTAATTTCTCTTATTTCTTCAAGAAATCCCGGCTGGATATCATTGATCCCTATAGGTTCCATGATTACCGCAGCGATTTCATTACCATGCTGTTCGAATATCTTCCTGAGAGAATCTATATCGTTATAATCAAACCTGAACACATAATCCCTGAGCACCCCGGGGACACCCGCATTTTTATCGGTGGATATGACATACCAGTCCTGCCAGCCGTGATATCCGCAAAAAGCTATCTTCTCTCTGCCGGTACACGCCCTTGCCAGACGGACAGCGCCGGAATCAGCATCCGTTCCGTTCTTGCAAAACCTTACCATCTCTGCGCAGGGGACAACCTCTGTTAGCAGCTCTGCAAGTTCTACCTCCAGAGGATGCATAAGTGTAAATGTAGTGCCCTCTGCAATATGCTTCTGTGCCGCTTCAACGACAACGGGATACCCATGTCCAAGCAGCATGGCCCCCAGAGAACCCGGATAATCAATGTACTCATTTCCGTCAACATCGAAAACATGACACCCCTTCCCGTGAGAAATATACTTCGGATAAACACCATCCACAAACTGGCCGGGCCCTTTACTGATAGTCTGGGTGCCGCATGGGATCACCTTTTCAGCCCTCTTCCATAATTCATCTGATTTTCTGAACTTTACTTTCAGGTCCTGTTTCAAGGATTCAAGATATCCTTCGTTTCGCTTTATTCCCTGATTTATCTCTCCAAGGCCCGGATCTTCGGCAAAGAGGTCTAAAATATCCTGAAAAACAAAGTCTGTCTTATTTCCAATCCTCTTCATTATTTCTTTAACCAGGATATAATCGGATTCTTCATCAATGGTCCATCTCAGATCAGAATAATCAATCCCGTTTTTATATACTCCCAGGCTGTATTTTTCAGGGTGCTTTTTTATGTACGGGGTAACATGTTCTCGCTCTGAAGGGAGTTCTGCATTCTCCCAGGCATCTCTCAAACATGCAAATGTAAAGACTTCTACATCCAGGCCATCCGGGAAAGTGGGCTCCATAGTATTATTGACATAGTCATATTCACCATCAAACAGTTCGATAACCTTATCCACAATAAACGGGTCGATAAGAGGACAGTCAGCTGTGATCCTTACGATGGTCTGCGCTTTATACATTATTGCCGCGCGATAAAAACGATCAAGCAGATCATCCTCACTGCCCCGGAACAGATCAACTCCCGTATTCCGTGCAAACCGCTCTATAACATCGTCTTCAGGTTTCTCTGTGGTGGCAACAACTATCCGGTTGACCCTTTCCGAGATCCTGATCCTCCTGACCAAGAGCCCCAGGACGGTATCGCCGTTTAAATCCATTAATACCTTCCCGGGAAGTCTTGAGGATCCCATCCTCGCCTGTATAATAGCCAATACCATTTTACCTTCAGTTCACTCCCCATTTATAAGGCAGAATAATATCTTCATCCCTGATCTCAAGACCTGAAAGCTGATGTCTCAATAATTCAAAGTTATTGATATTTTCACCCGCAAGGCTGCCGGTATTGACCTCAAGATGCTCCCGGCTGTCAATACCAAAAACAACTCTGTCAATAGACGGATTAGTAATAACAAATAAAAGTGCTATAGATTCGGGCCTGATACTGTAATCAGATGAAAGTTCTCTGATCCTCCTGATCTGACCTGTAACATTCAGGAATTTACCCGCGAGACTCGTCTCATCCAGAAAAAACAGGCCCTGCAGGAAAACGGACCTCGCGTAAAGCAGTGCGCCCTGAGTTTTAAGTTTTTGCAGTAAATTATCCTTTAGGAATCTCTGATCAAAAAGGTTTACAGGGAACTCTATCGCCGGATTATCATCAACTTCCCGCACCAGGGTTTCCGCCTCTTCCGGATGATAGACGGAAGCACCGTAAGTCCCCAACACCCCGTCTCTTTTAAGAGATTGCAGGACAGGGACTATTGTCCTGCCATAAAGCTTATATGTTTCGTATGAGTGCATGAGTACACAATCAATAAATGGGATGCTCAAATTATCCAGCGATTCAAACACCTCTTTTTCAACATCTGCCGGACTCAGATATTCTCTGGGGGGGAGCTTGGTTATGACTTTGAATGTCTTTCCGCTGCGTCCGAAATATTCTCCGATTACTTTCTCCGCGGCCCCGTATGCCCTGGCAGTGTCTATGCCCGGAATATTTTTTTCAAACGCCAGGTCAAGAATATGAAACGCTTCTTCTTTGGTCAGTTTCCTTTTATTCGAAACGCCGTATTCCAATCCGAAATTTGCCGAGCCGATGGTAAATTTATTAATCATCTGTTTATACTTTTACCGCTTCACAGACCCTTTCAACAACAAATTTCATGTCTTCACTATTAATCGATGAATAAAGGGGTATGGTAACGGCCCTTTTGAAATATGCCTCACCATATGGACAAAGACCTTCTCCATACCCCAGCTTTTGATAATACGGGAATAAATATACAGGTATATAATGGACCTGGACCCCTATGCCGGTTTCCTTCAGTTTTCGAAACACATTATCTCTATTGTTATTCTTAAGCTGAATCACATATATATGCCATGCATGAGACCCGTTACTGTCAGGCGGCAGGGTCATGTAATCATCCAGCCCTTTAAAGGCATTAAAATAGTAATCCGCAGTTTCCCTTCTCTTCTGAAGGAAGGTATCCAGTTTTTTCAGCTGGCTTATGCCCAGGGCGCTCTGAATGTCATTCATTCTGTAGTTGAAACCCAGCAGCTGCATTTCATAATAATAGTCCTCATGATATGAAGAGTCCTGTAAATTAATTTTCGAAATTCCGTGCGTCCTGAGCAGTATCAGCTTTTCATAAAGATCAGGGTCATTAGTCGTAATCATCCCGCCCTCTCCGGTTGTCATGTTTTTCAGGGGATGAAAACTGAAGACCGTCATGTCCGAATATTTACAGCTGCCCACCCGCTCTCCGCTTTTATACCGTGCTCCATGGGCATGACAGGCATCCTCAATAATCCTCAGTCCATGCCCCCCGGCTGCCTCTTTGATTGCCTCCATGTCGCATGGAAGTCCGGCAAAGTGAACAGGGATGACCGCCTTCGGCCTTGTGTCCTGTGAAACACCCGGCCTGTTTCGCAGATATTCCGCAAGCCTTTCCGGATCCATACATATAGTCCCGGGATGAATGTCGATAAAGACCGGCGTTGCCCCGACATATAACGCACAGTTTGACGATGCGGCAAAAGTGATGGGAGAAGTTATCACCTCATCTCCGGGTCCTATTCCCGCGGCAAGGCATGAGAGGTGCAGTGCGGCTGTTCCGCTCGTTACTGATACTGCATATTCCGCTCCGCAGTATGAGGCGAATTTATCTTCAAATTCTTTGCTTTTGGGACCCTGAGTCAGCCAGTCCGAACGCAGGACATCCAGAACCGCCTGTATATCAGAATCATCAATCCATTGCCTGCCGTAAGGGATAGTCCTGCTGTCGATATCAGAAATCAATGTGTCAGTTTGCATGTGCGCCAACCGGAAGTTCCTCCTCTTGATAAATCATGGATGCATCTTGCTTTATTCCTATCAATTCCCTTATCTCCTCAACAGTCAGCCACCATGTGTTTGTATCACTGCTATACCTGAAGCCGTCAGGCACGCTCCTGCCGCCCTTCCAGTTACCTATGCCCCAGTCGGAGAATTCCGGCCGGATGAGAAATGAGTCATCGTATTCCAGGGTCTTTCTGGCATCGTCTTCAGGCACCATAATTTCGTGAAGTTTTTCGCCGGGCCTGATACCCACTATTTTCTGTTCGCATTCGGGAGCAATGGCTTCCGCAAGATCAGTGATTTTTGTACTCGGGATCTTCGGTACATATATTTCCCCCCCCTGCATAATCTCAAACTTTCTGATAACAAACTCTACTGCATGTTCAAGGGTTATCCAGAACCTTGTCATCCGTACGTCAGTGATAGGGATTACACCGGATTCTCTTACCTTCATAAAAAAAGGTACAACACTTCCCCTGCTGCCAAGAACATTCCCGTATCTCACAACGCTGAACCTGCTGATCCTGCCGCCGGCATAAGAGTTCCCCCCTATGAAAAGCTTGTCAGAACATAATTTCGTGGCGCCGTAAAGATTTACCGGATTTGCAGCCTTGTCCGTGCTGAGGGCGATAACCCTCTTGATGCCCTGATCAATAGAGACATTGATGATATTTTCAGCGCCCATAATGTTGGTTTTTACGGCCTCAAAAGGATTATATTCCGCTGCCGGGACCTGCTTGAGCGCTGCTGCGTGTACAACATAATCAACATCATAGAAAGCCCTGTTCAGCCGGTACCTGTCCCTTACATCACCAAGAAAATATCTGATGCAGGGATCATTAAACTGCTGCGCCATTTCATACTGCTTCAGTTCGTCACGGCTCAGAATTATCAGTCTCTTCGGTTTATATTTTTTCAGCACTATTTCCGTAAATTTCTTGCCGAATGAACCTGTTCCTCCTGTAATGAGAATGGTTTTCCCTTTTAAGATATGGTCCTGCCCCGCATTTTTTATTCCCAGGGCCTTCCTGGCGCCCACAATACTGAAGCCCTTTCCATAAATGAGCTCCTTCAGTCTCAAAATATCCTTGACTGAAGATGCATCAAACCGCCTCTGCCCTCCGTCAGTTCTTTTCGGACTGAGAAAACCGTTAAATTCCTTCTCCCAGAGTCTGATCGTATAAACCGGGATTCCGGTTTCGAGTGACGCTTCCCTGATTGTCAAAGCCTTTTTTTGTTTTTTGCCGTTGTTGTTATTCATATCCCTCTCTTCGTCAACTTTAATAATTTACTTTAGCTTTCTGCTGTTCACTTTCCGCTTTATCTGAATTGAGGGAGCCGGTCCTTCCTCAATGGATGACTTTATTGCAAAAAACATACCTGCATGTAATATATTGAATTTAAAGCAATTATGAGGTCACTGTATTATTCATCGACATACAAAAGGAGTGACGCGGGTCAATAAATTGACGTATCATATTCACGCCTGATATGACAATACTGAGGAATTGTGTTAATGCTGCTTAATTTTATGAATTATTTATTTGAAATCAGAAGATGGAATACAGTTATCCGGTAGACGGCGCTGCATCAGTATGGGTATGCGAAAGAGGCGTTTTGCAGGAAAACCTCTCATCTTCAACTACAGCCTGAACTCCCTTCTTGCTTAGAGAATTGATAAGCAGTGGACCCTGCAGGTTTGCGGTTACACTCTCTCCGTCAACTCTCAGGATAGCGAGTGTCACCAGGTCATCATCATCATTTATGTCCAGAAATTCCTTTGTCGATTTATCAATCTGAGGATAATAATCAGGGAAGAGCTCAAATGGAGGAGTTACGATAAATGCCACATCAGGATCATCTACCGCCTGAAGCCACTTCAGTGTGGTATCCTTGTAGTCCATAAGTATAAATCTCCTGGTCTCGGGAAACCCTATCAGGCCGTTTGGGAAATTGATTATCTTGTCACTGCTTACTTCAAGCCTCCCGAATCTCGATGTCTCAAAAGATATCATTTCTTTTTAAAGGCCTCCTTTAATATCCCGAACTCATCCATTGACAGGGATGATGAGAGTCTGTTTTCATTCTGAATCTTTTCATAGACTTCCTGCCTGTATATCACGAGATCACCAGGCGCTTCGATGCCGATTTTTACCTGTTTTCCTTTTATATCGACTACCCTGACTGTTATTCCCTGTCCAATCCTTAAAACTTCTCCCAACTTCCTTGTCAAGACAAGCATACTCTTATCCCTCTTCCTGTCAGTTAAGTTTTTCCAATCTTCATACGTAAAGCTGATAGCTTCAGATCACAATTTTTCATTATTCATTCTTGATTAACAACTGTATTATCTTATCCCATAAAATCAAACAGCGACTGCGAAAGCGCCTTTAACGAGGAGATTCTCATCGCTTCAAGCGTTGACTGTATTTTTGCCAGGTCAGTAGCAACTGCCGCTATGTCGGCATCCTCAAGAACGGAAAGGCTTTTTTGGTAAGTAACCGCGTTGTCCTCAAGTCTTTCTTTCTGATTCTCAAGATATTTGAGCCGAGAGCCCACATCCGCAGTTGTATTGACGACACTGTCAAGCGCACCGTCAAGGAGATAAATGCTCCCCTGTATACCGGCTATATCATTGGATGCAAGTGAATTCTTCAGGTGGTCCATGATCATAAAGTAACTTATTGAATTCGTCAGATTGCCGGCGGCAGGAGGGGCTGGATGGTACAGTCTTGAGAGTCCGGCAGTGTCAGTATCACCCGCATCGGCAAAATTGCCGTTTCCGTCTTCATCGACCTCTATGGTAAAGCTGGTATTCGGCACAATGGAATCAAAGAGCAGTCTCTTTCCGGCGGTGTCGTTTATGACGAAAGACTCCATGCCCAGTGCATTCGCTGTGAGGTTGGACTGCAGCTCGGTATGCAGGAAGGCGGACAGACCGTTCGTGTCCTTATCGTTTCCATCACTATCATTTGCAACATCAACTGTAACGGCATCTCCCGGGGTTGCAGGTCTGAACAGCACCCTCACCTGACCGCTTACCGAATCAGTGGCAAGTCCCGCTTCAACACCCGCTCCAAGGCTGTTTATTCTTGTCACTAATGTAGAAACGGTCGTGTAGTCAGGGTCAGCGGGGACATCACTTACATTAAGTGTATACCCGGCGCCGTTTCCAGCCATTATAGTCAGCGTCCCTGATCCTATAGTATCAGCAGCGTTATACCACCCTGACATCGGCGCGTTTATAGTGTCCCTTATGAGTTCCGGCGATGCATTTGTCATGGCCGGCAGGTCCACCGGGTCAGCCGAACCGACTGTGATCCTCATGGTCCCGCTTCCCGCATTATTATTCAGCACCGCTGAAAGCTGTTTCGTCGTATCACTGAATGCAGTATCGCCGGTGACGTTCACCTGGGTCTTTATGCCTTCATCTATATATATTTCAAATTTATTCGCGTCCCCCTGATACACTCCTGCCTGGTTGAATGATTTTGTGCTGGTCAGGTATCCCGAAAATATGTATTTGTTTTTGATTCTGCTGTTGGCGATATCGACAAGTTCCTTGAACAGATTCTGCACCTCATAAGAAGATATCTCTCTTGACGAAGCGGCAGCGGTATCATTGCTTTCGGATACTGCCAGTTCACGCGCCCTGTTTAATATGCTTGTAGATGAGCTCAAAGACGATTCAGTGAATGCCAGAGTGCTTATGCCTTCATCTATATTCCGGTTAAACTGCTCTACTGCATTAAGAGACACCTTATAGGCCATAGCCCCGCGAAGCGCGATAATATCATCAGACGGCTTGGTAAGTCTTTTGCCGCTCGACAACTGCTCCTGTACTCTTCCCATCCTGGAAAAGTTTTTACTGAGTGAATCAGCGAATTGACTGTATAGCATAAAGGCTGTAATTCTCATAAGTTTATAATCATCTCCAGTAATTCATCAGTTAACTTGATGATCCGTGCCCCGGCCTGGAAGGCGCGTTGATATCTGATCAGATTTGCCGCCTCCTCATCCAGAGATACGCCGGATACCGACTCCCTTCTGTTGTTAAGTTCAAACAGCAGATTATCATCAAATGCGAAACTGTCCGAGGCCGACTGGCTGAGTGATCCCGCCGTTGAAACAATCTCGGAGTAGTAATCATTAAATGTATTATTGTTCAGGTTGCCGATATTTGATGAATATTTGGCGATAATATCAAGTGCATTCGTATTATCACCCGGAAGGGAAGCAGCTGAACTGGCTGCCGCAACCTGTCTGCCGTCCGTAATCGCCATTCCAAAGTTCCCGATCACGGTCTCCAGATTACTCACAAAAAACGAGTCATTCGCGGCCGGGGCATTGGCGCCGGTCCCTGTTATAACTATCCGAATACCATTAAAGTCAATATTACTCCCGGATGTATACGTCCTGCTGGCAGGACCGACAACAGCCCCTGTGGCATGATCGCGCACCTGAAAAGTGGTGGGATCTGAAAATACGACATCATACTCATTTAGTGCAAGCACCGCTGGGTCGGTATCATAAAAACCTGTTGATGTGATACCGGCAGCAGACCCGCCTGTGGTTTCATCGCGGTTAAAAATCTGCAAAGGATTAAAAAAATCCGTGCCCTGATTACCGTCAAGATCATATGTTTCAGCTCCCGCGCGATATGTATGCAGATAATTTGTTTCCTGGATAATGGATGCGACAAGCTTTCTCAGGTTTATGAGTGAATTGGAGTCTATATCATCCCTGACCGCGATAAACCCTCCGAGCTGACCGCCCTTAATGAAAGATGTCACCTGATTTGCGCCGTTATAGACCTGTCTGTCCCCGTCAAGATCGAGTGATGAGGTCAGGTCATATGATTCCACTCCCGCAACTATGCTTCTCCGTCCCGCCACAACGGTGACCGTACCGTCATTGTCTTCATTCCAGTCATAATCTATCAGCTGGGACAGTTCTTTCATCATCCTTTCCCGCTGGTCCCTGAACGCATTTGCCGTATCAAGACCTCCGGCCTCCACCTCCATGATCTTTCCGTTGACCTCGGCGAGATTTTTCGTCAATACATTGATCTGCTTGACTATGTCTCCTATTTCATCATTGATAAACTTCAATGTGCTTTTCAGATCGTTTTCAATCTTTCTTGCTGCAGTAACAAATCCCTCTGTCTTTACCAGTAGTGATGAACGCTGGGCAGTCCCCTGGGGATTGGTGGCAATTTCCTGCCACGCCTTAAAGTATTCATCCAGAGAGCTCGAAAGACCGAAGCCCTGCGCCTCATTAAATATCTGTTCAACATTGCTTAAGCCGCTCTGCAGGGCATATGACCGTCCATAGCTTGTGCCCTGACCAAGGATCTGCTGATATGTGAAGCTGTCAAAATGCCTTCTTATATCTACATTGCCCACGCCGCGTCCGAGATTCTGCCCGTTCAGTTCAATAGGGTTCGCAACCTGCATGATCACATCCTGCCGGCTGTATCCCGGGGTGTTAACATTTGCAATATTATTGCTCGACACCCGGAGCGCGAGCTGATTTGCAAATATCCCTGACCTGCCTATATCAAAAAGTCCTAAAAGTGACATCTAATCTACGTCTCCCGTGACAGGAGAACACCCGTACTCTTCGGGACATTCTCATGTGTAAACGAACTGACAAAGTTCTGATTGGTCCTGATGTAATTTATGGAGCGGTCTATAAGGATAGAATTAAACTTGTTCATCTCATCAATGCTCTGAAGGAGGGACAACAGCCGGGAACGCAGGACATTGAAGATATCATTCCCTGTCAACTTTGCCAGCACCTTGAGATTCATGGCGCCGCTTATCTCATTGTCCTCGACAAATTTCCGTATCAGCCGGATTCGTTCGTCTTCAAGCAGTCTGAGCCTCATGACTACCGTATCTTTCTCTTTTGAAATACCGGTAATCCTCTCAGGATCAATATCTATAAGGCATGTCCTCTCCTTCCTCAAAAGAGCGTGGAGAACCTTATACGTCTTGACCTGTTCAGTGAGTATGTTTATAATCGCCTGTATGGAATCGGATCTATGTTTCATATCAGCACCGGCTATTTAAATTCTTCATCAAATATTTTCTCCGCCATCTTCACCGTGTCAAAGCTGTAAGTTCCCGTATCAAGAGCATGCCTGAGAGCTTCCACTCTGTCTCTTCTTACATCAGGAAGCCCCTCAATCACGCCCTTAAGTTCACTGATTTCCCTGGCCTTCCCTGACAAACTCACCCTGTCTCCGCTTTCTTCCGGTTTCCGGGCATCCCCCTTTTTATCAGCGCCCTGCTTCCCGGTCAAATCCGCGGTCTTATTGAGAAGCCCGTTTCCGTCTACTGGATTATTACCACCTATTACCATCTTTTCACCCCCTGGGACGGCATTTAAAAGCGACTGTTTCTTTCTGCCGTCCTTGATTTTCTCCAATGACATGAGTGTAAATAAGGCTTGCACCCATTCTGTTTTTCATCGGTATTTTATTTAATATCTTTAGTGTTATCAGCATAGCCTAACTCACTGTCAAACCTTTATTTTTTGTTTTCCTCCGGCATTCTTTCGAGCCAGTTTATTATAGCATCCTGGAGCCCGAGACCTCTGTCCGCAAGCAGCTTAGATAATTCCATATCGAACATTCCCATATAGGTACTGTACCCGGCTCCCTTTTCCTCCGTTGAGATACTCTCCGATGTCTGCCTCATCACCTTAAGCATCTGATATGCAAACAGCGACTCCATGTCCTTTGCAATTTTTTTAAATTCGGCATTTTCCCCGTCCTTACCGCCATGGGCGGATTTGCTCTTCAGTGATGAAGACTCATGTCCTGATAAATACCCGCCTGCATTTAATACCTGATTTATATCCATATGCCTTTAAATTATCTCGAGTTCTGCCCTTAGCGCGCCCGCTGCCTTCAGGGCCTGGAGAATTGATATTAAATCACGAGGTGTAACGCCCAGCATGTTTAACCCCCGCACTACCTCTCCCAATGTAACGCCTGACACCGGAATCAAGGACGCCTTCTGCTCCTGCACGGAAATGCTGGTGCGCGGGACAACAACTGTTTCGGCTGACTCAGGCGCAAACGGCATCGGCTGGGACACTTCCGGCCTCTCCCCTATCTCAATCGCGAGTGAACCATGTGCAATAGCAACAGGTGCGATCTTCACATTGTTACCGATAATAATCGTCCCTGTTCTTTCGTTGATAACGATTTTTGCCCTCATATCAACAGTGACATCCAGTGCGTCAATCAATGTAATGAGACTGATCAGGTTGTCTTTGTATTCTGCCGGAATCAGGATTTCGAGGGAGGATGGATCGAGTGCGCGGGCATATTTGCCGTTAAAGGACTCATTGATTTTTTCGGATATTCTATTCGCTGTTGCAAAGTCGGACTTTTCAAGGAAAAGCCGTATAGCATTGCCGTCTCCCAGAGTAAACAGGGGCTCCCTCTCTATTATTACCCCCTCGGGGATCTTCCCGGCTGTAGGATGATTTTTCTGTGCAGATGCACCCTCTCCCTCAGCTGCAAAGCCTCCTATGGAGACAGGCCCCTGGGCAAGGCCGTATACCTTGCCGTCAGGACCTTTCAGGGGGGTAAGAAGCAATGTACCGCCT
>JAJRVB010000048.1 GCA_024277515.1 Nitrospirota bacterium
AGTACGGAACAGACCCTTTGCACAATGACGGGTTTACCTTAATCGAGGTAATGATAGCCATGGTGGTATTGCTGGTAGGCATGCTGGGTGTCATGTCCATGCAGTATTATGCCATCAGCGGTAATACCGCCAGCAGGGAGATGAGAGTAGCCACAAATCTCTCAGCTGAGATAATCGAACAGCTTAAATCAACTCCGTATGCCAACCTGGATCAAACCCCGGCCGCGCCCTCTTCAGATACCGCTATTTCAGGTGGAGTCAATTTTACCAGGGCATCATGGGTGGTCCCTGACTGCGTGAGCATCAATTTTAATCCTGACAATAATACCTGCGCCGGTGTGGTTGCGGCATGTGCATCCGATCCTGATGCTACAGAAGTCGTACCGGTCTCCGCCGTTCGTGTCAGGACCTGCTGGACGGACCTGAATGGATCGCCTCACTCTGTAACCTTTGACTCTATAAGGTGGGATGAAAATGAAATTCTATAAAAGCATGGACGGATACACAATTACGGAAATGCTGATTGCCATTGTGATCGGCACCCTGCTGATTACGGCTTCCGCTGCAACATACATCGCGCAGAACCGTTCATATACTACTCAGGAAAGCATTACGGAAGTCAATACACAATCAAAGATAGCCCACGACCTGATCAGCAATGATATAAAAACCGCAGGCTTCGGTATTCCCGATGATATGAATGCGGATCCGATTAACGGCATTACATCAGTCATAACACCACTGGACAGTAGTTTCAATGCAGATGCCATCACGATTGTCGGGGGCTTCAGAAGGATCGGGACCCTCTGGCCCGCAGGCGGGAGTCCGGGCATGGCCTGCCCCGATTCCATACCCATGGGGACAACCCAGGTCAGTATAATTCTTTCGGGTACGGTCGGGGCGAATACTCTGGACAGGAGCTATCTGAGTTTTGACGGTGTTGATTATGCGCAGGTTGCAAGCTGCACCATGTCCGGAGATAACTGCAGTTCCGGCACTATTACACTGGACCGTCCGCTGACCGCCACCTATCCGCTGATTGACAGCAATGGCGGCACAAATTGCGATACAGGCAGACCGGTTTACCTTGTGGAAGACGTTACCTACTGTATTGATAACAACTCCACATTAAGAAGAATACGAAGAAATGCGGACGCAGGCACCTGTAATGCCATTGATACTTCCGACAACGAAGCCATCGCTGAAAACATAGAAGATCTTCAGTTTGCGTACGCACTCGATACTGACAGTGACGGCATGGTAGACGGGGCATTTATCAATGACGGGAATATTCCGGACCCCGACCTTATCAGGAGCGTGCGTGTGAGTGTGCTTGCAAGGGCTGACAGGTCTGATTCCGGTTACGCGGGACAGGGAATCCCCCCTGCCACGATCGAAAACCGCGATCATATTCAGACCAATGATGATTTCAGGAGAAGATGGTGGCAAAAAATAGTAACCATAAGGAACCGCTGGGGGCTATAACATGATCAGGAGAGACGACAACGGATATATCCTTATTACCGTGCTGCTGATGCTGCTCGTGCTTACCGTAGTGGGCATGGCGGCAATCGGTACAAGCACCATTGAAAACCTTCTTTCAGGAAACATCCGTCTGAAGGAGAGCAATGAAGGAATGGCTGACGGCTGCAGTGAGGTGAGTTTAATGGTCATTGAACGCGCAGTGCGTAACGAGGACTTTCGGGGTTTCGCTAATATTGTCTCGGACCCGAATTTAGCATATGAATTAAGGGCGGGATCTTTTGACTCGGATACAGGTTCCTCCTCAGGTGCTGACGTCACATGTGTCAACTCCGCAGGGGGAGACGTGACATCGGTTGCCGACATAGATATGATGTACCCCCGCTGGATCGGCGGGACCTCAATAGAGTTTGCGTCAGGATATGAGGGTCTGGGTAAAGGCGGAGGGTCCGGCTTCAGTACATATTACAGAATAAACGCCTCAGGCACCGGACTCATGAGTTCCAGAACAAGCATAGGATCGGTTTACAGGTATATACCTTAATAAAGGGAGAACCAGAATGCATATAAAAACAAGTATATCAATCGTAACCCTGATGCTCCTGTCCTCTCTGTTTATTTCTTTCACTGCATCAGCCGCACCTTCAAAATATATTGAAGAGAATGCGGATACGATTATGTCCAATGACAATATAATCACAGGCGTGATTACCGATTTGTCAAAAAAGTCGATAGAAGTAGATCACTTCAGCCAAAAGATTTGCAGTAACGTCCTGATATTTACTCCGGGTAATCAGATAATATCCGTTGATGAACTTGATACCGCTGAAGAGGTAAGACTTTTCATGAATAGCGGCTGCGTAAGAAAAATACAGGTTTTGAGGGTTGCCCAATAGGAGGTGTAACATGAAAAATAAATATCTCTATATAGCGGTAATATGTATATCATCTGCTGCCTTTTTTACACCTCAACATACAAGCGCCCAGACTATGGCTGACTATACAGCCTATCCTCCATTTGTGACAAATGCAATCGCGCCGAATATCCTGCTGGTGCTTGACCATTCAGGCAGCATGCAGTTCCCGGCATATACAGGCTGTACCTTCGGTGGTTACAGCAGTCAAAGCGCATTGTGCGGAGATGCCGACTCCATACAGTCACCCGAGAATATATATGAACTGAGCTGGGATTACTATGGATATTTCGAAAAAGACAAGTATTATGAATATAACACAAGCAAATTTGTCGAGACTTCCACCTGTTCCTACGGCCCCGGAGATCCGGAATACAGAATCGGAAATACAACCGGCACATGCATATCAGGAAATCTCCTTAACTGGGCCACCATGTCCAGGATAGACCTCTTGAGAAAAGTATTAATCGGGGGCAAATCAATTGCAACCACGGGCACGACTCATACGTTGAGGGCGGAAGGGGGCAGGAGGAAATTTTCCGATCATAATCTCGGATGCACATTTGATCTGACAGGGGGCACTTATCCCGATCTTGACCATCAAATAAGCATAAGCAATTATGGAATGACCGGTACCTGCGGATACCTTACGACCTGGGCCAGCGGTTCCTACATATGGGGCACAAGTGACCAGTTCCGCTATGTCTATCAGCCGATCAATGGTGATTTTGATGTAAGGCTCCGAATTGTAAGTCCCCCATCGGAATCAGGACAGACATACGCAAAGGCAGGGCTTATGGTGCGTGCCAGTACAGCTGCCGACAGCCAGCATGTCATGGTGAATGCCACATATGGAGCAGGCCTGCAGTTTGCCTACCGGGGGACTGACGGGGGAGGTACTGCAGCTTTTGCAAATTACGTTAGCAGAACCTACCCGGAATGGGTGCGCATAGTCAGGACCGGGGATACATTCGATGCATACTATTCGGATGACGGTGCAAGCTGGACTTACCGGGGCAGTGTGGTCGTCAGCATGCCCGCCAATGCCCTCATCGGGATTGCAACCGCATCGTATTCGAGCAGTACGCTCGGATCAGGGGAATTTGATGATTTCATCTGTGATGTGTGCAGCAGTGACAATTTTAATGATTATACATTCGATACATCCATCTGGACAGGACTGGACATCAACACAGCTGTAGCCGGCACCCAGATCGAAAGCTGCGGCGGTTCATGTATGGTAGGTAACCTTTCCAGTGCAAACACACAGGTAGATGTGCCTGAAAAAGAGAGAAGAGGCATTATCCAGAACCTTTCCGATAAAGACCACGACGGGGTCTGGGATGCAAACTCTCCGCGGTTCGGCCTGATGGTATA
>JAJRVB010000004.1 GCA_024277515.1 Nitrospirota bacterium
GGCTCTTGTCAGTTGGTGTCAGGTTTTGCCACTTCAAATTTTGCACTCCCGAATACTGAGCCGGATGTGACCTCCAGGTCAGCAGACCATTCAAGAATGCTGTCACCGGTGCCGTCACAGTTTGTATCCAGTCCCCCTGAGAGGAATTCAAATCTTAATATATAACTGCCGTCCTTGTCTGTCGTTACGACTAAGGGTGAATCCACGGGATTACCGCCGTCAGTTAATTGCGCAAGGGGGGTCTCTGCCGTTCCATCGCCGCAGGTAGTCGGAGGATCATACGGGCGCAGATCATAATACAGTGTATCGAATTTCCCATCGGGTGATGACCAGATAAATGTGATCCTGAGCTCAACATCCTCCAAAGGTATACCATTCGGGTCCTTTACTGTTATTAAAAAATCCTGCGTATGCACATCTCTAAGGGACCCGTCGGTTATCTTGATCTCAGCAGGGTTGATAGTTATAACAGCGTCCGCAGGGGCGTTCGTGTCCCCTCCACCGCAGCCAATAATACCTGTAAATAAAAGGGCAATTATTGCCAGGAAATAAATATATCTTTTTATCATTACTCCTCCCGTATCAATGTATTTCTATTGGGTCTTTCATCCCGGATTTTATAACCATGAACCGCTCAATTCCCCGAATACTCATCTCACAATCCTGGGTGTAATAAATATAAGTATCTCTGTCACGTCATCTTTTTTGAGTTCATTTTTAAAGAGCCAGCCAAGGATCGGGATCGAGCCCAGGCCCGGGACAGAGGAGAGATCTTTTGTACTATTCTTTTTATAAATCCCGCCGAGCGCCACTGTATCTCCATCATTTATAAGGACCTGTGTTGAAATCTCATTTGTGTCGATCGTCGGCACATTATTGGATGTATTTGAAAAGTCAGCTTCATTTTTCTTTACCTCGATGCTCATCAGGATCGTCCCTTCAGGAGTAATATGGGGGACCACAATAAGTTCAAGGGCAGCATCGACAAATTCCGTCTTTGTGCCCTGATCCGATATGGTCTCATACGGTATCTTTTTACCCTGCCGGATAACGGCCTTCTGATTGTCCATGGTAATGATCCTCGGGTTGGATATGACCTTTCCCTTGCCCGTACTCTCAGCAGCGGAAAGCTGAACATCCAGCGCCCTCAGTGCATTGGCCCCTATATACCCTATGCCCAGTGTTGCGCCGGAGCCGGCGCCAACGGCAGCAGGCAGGTTGACTGCCAGGGGGTTCCCCGAGAAAAATCCGGTATCACCGGAAAGCGTGGTACCCCCGATCAGCGTCTGGGGTGTTGGTTTTATCTTTGCCCCCCACTGGATACCGAGTTCCCTTGTAAGGTTCGTGGTTACTTCAACAATCCTTGCATTTATATGCACCTGCGGCGTGGGATTATCAAGCACACTGATAAGCCTTTCGTATTCCTCATGTTTTTTCTCGACATCCTTTATCACAATAGAGGTAGTACGCGCGTCAACACTGATGAATCCTCTCTTGGTAAGTATCTTTGCATCTTTTATCGTCTTCTTGATATCCTCAACATCCGCGTAATTGATGGGGTACACCTTTGTTACAAGGTTCCCTGACTTTTCCTGGGACTCTTTTACCCGTGCAATATTTTCTTCCTCCTGTGCCAGGACCGAGGTCGGGGCCACCCTTATGATGTTGCCTTCCACTACCTTGGACAGCCCGTAATTTCTCAGTATGACTTCCAGCGCCTGGTCCCATGGCACATCCATGAGCTTCATCGAAAATTCACCCTTTACATCAGGACTCACCACAATGTTGTAGCCGCTTACATCCGCAATCAGGCGGAACACATGGACCAGTTCAACATCCTGAAAATCAATGGAGATCTGCTCTCCAACATACTTTTT
Source organism: Nitrospirota bacterium (assembly GCA_024277515.1). Classification (GTDB taxonomy): domain Bacteria; phylum Nitrospirota; class Thermodesulfovibrionia; order UBA6902; family UBA6902; genus JAJRVB01. The sequence continues at coordinate 1,878 of JAJRVB010000004.1, forward strand.
CTCTTCTGCCGGCGCTTCTTCAGGTTCAAGGTCCTCAGGAGGCTGTTCGACCATGACAACTCTTTCTGCAGCAGCCTCTTCCCCTGCAGCGGCCTCCTCCCCGGCATCAGGGTTATCAAAGGCAAGCACAAGCGAGTTATCTTTATATACCGGCTCAATGTCCGCCGGTACTGTCAGCGCAATCTCGAGCCGTGCGGTATTCGGCAAAGTGCCGTCTTTGACCGGTGTTATTTCGAGGACACCGGCGCTGTCAACCACAATCTTGTCAGTGAACTTTCCGAGAGAAGTGTCCTGAAGGTCCACTATAAAGTGGTAAGGGTCAGACTGGTTGTAGATGGTATAGGTAAAAGGAGCGGTGCTTTTTATCTCTATTTCGGTGGTGCTGTTGACGGTAAGCACGGCAATATCAGCAATCTCTGAACTTGCAGGAGCCTGGCTTTCCGATTTGTCTATTATAATAAAAGAACAGAATATACACAAAACCATAAATAATATATAAGGTTTTTTGATTATCATTACTCCACCTCTCCTTTATGGAACTCTATAATTATTTCTCTCGGTTTTAATTTTCCCCTAAAACGCTCGGAATATTCAACTAAAATTATCCTGTCGCTGGATATGTTTTTTACTTTGCCTTTGTTCAGGCCAATAACAGTGCCTTTATGGACAGTAAAAGATCTGTTGTCGGGTGTCGTAAGAAGTGCAAAATACTGCCTTCCTTTTTTGGCAATGGCAGCGAGTCTGAATTCACTCAGATCATAACCTTCCAGTGTCCCGACCTTTATCTCTTTTCCTTTTTGCACCTTTTTCCTGGGCACAATGAGCGGGACAAAAGGATCACGCCTGTCTCTCCGGTCATATACGTATCCTTCCTGTTGAGGCGCTTTCTGCACTGCTTCCCCAGTCTGGACCGCTGCTGGCGGGCTTACCGCATTTTTTACGCTCTGAGTCTTTGGCGTCTGTACGGGCAAAGGCTTCGGGGTATTATCATTGCAGCCATAAAGAGAGGTTGCTGCAAGCAGGCATGCAATCCCATACATCATATATGTTTTTAACGATCTGTATCGTCCGCATTTTATCCTGTGAGTCCGCTCAATATTCATTTATTTCTCCCCTGACCGGCCCCGGCAGGATTCACCTGGCTTGCAGACGCAAATGTACGGGCAGTAAAATCAGCCTTGATGACACCACTCCCGTCCTGCGTATTTTTCGAGCTCACTTTCAGAACAATATCCGAAATATTCACCAGTCTCGGCAGACGGCTGATATGACTGAAAAAATCTCCCAGTTTATGGTATTCCGCAACGACCGAGACCTTTACCGGTAATTCAACATACAGACCTTCGGGCTGTGTCTTTCTTGGTTCCGGTCTCCACAGAATTATTTCGAGTCCTGATCTTAGTCCTAATTCCGATATCTGTTTCAGCAGCACCGAGACCTCTTTTTCTTCAGGCAGCTGTTCTTTGAGTTTTTGAAGTTTTTTCTTGAGTATCTCGTTTTCAGCTATAAGGGCATCCAGCGTTCTGACATTGGCTTCAGCCTGTACAATGTCCTTGTCCAGTTTGAGAATTGTTGCATCAAGCGAACCGATTATCTTGCTTTTTGGAGAATATATGAGAAAAAAGAAGAGGGCAATCAGGATGACAGCGGGAGCGGCCGCAATAATAATCTGGATATGAGGGGGGAGGTTTTTGATTGTATTCAGATTCAGATTGGTCGCCATAATTCCTTACACCTTGACTCTTAAAGATAATTTAAATTTATAAACGGAAAAATCCCCTAATTCGGTCTGCCTTGATTCTACAAGCATCACATCCGTCAGATATTTCGAACTCTTCAGGCTCTGGACATACGCGACAAGGTCAGAGTTTGAAAACGCAAACCCGTCAATGCTGACAACACTTTGCTTATCAGTCAATCCAACCAGCCATACTCCTTTGGGAAGCATCTCGCTGACTTCATCGAGGAGTCTCAGTGGTACGATCTGGTTCTTTTTCAACTGCTCAATGATCCTGGTTTTTTCCCTGAATTCCTTATTATCTTTTTCGAGATTCCTGACATCCTGCAGCGCTGCCTGAAGCTCTTTCAATGTCTTTTGCTTTGTATAAATCTCATTCTGTTTTATCTCGATCTTCTTATTCAGCTGCATGGTAAATACGATTACCCCAATGGCGACAATAACGACCGAAGCCATGCCATATATCAGGGCTGGAGGTATCATCAGCGCCTTTTTCTTCTTCTTTGACGGCAGAAGGTTTATCCTGATCATTTGTCTCCCACCCTTCTCATGGCCAGACCGACCGCGACCGCGATAACGGGCTCCACCTTATCCAGGTATTCCCTGTCAAATGTGTCCGGGACATCTATGTTCTTTAGTGGGGATGCAACACTGACATTGACTCCGGACCTGTCGGATAACATTGAGGCAAAGGCCCCGGTCAATGCCATGCCTCCACTCAAAATTATTTCATCAATATTTTCATAGTTGGTTGTATCTCTGAAATAATCAAATGAGCGTGACACTTCAGCAATGATTTCCTCAAAAGACGCATCCAGGACCGCTGAGACATCCTCCTTGGCTACTCCTTCGACAGGCTCCCCATGTTTCAGCTTCTCTGCATTCGCATATGAAATGGTAAACTCTCTCTGCAACGCCTCTGTAAGCAGATTGCCGCCCACAGAGCTGTCCCGCGTAAACACGGATATGCCGCCTTTCAGGATATTTATATTAATCATACTTGCGCCGATATTGACGAGAGCGATGTTCTCACCCTCTTTGACCTCATAATTCAGCTCATACATGTTCTCGAGGGCAAAGGCATCTATATCCACCACAACCGGGGTCAGCCCTGCATCTCTGACTACCGTTGCATATTCGTTTATCTTGTCTTTTTTTACAGCCACTATAAGGACATCCATCATATTGTCCTCTTCAGCAAGACCGAGTATCTGGAAGTCAAGGCTTACATCTTCAATATCAAAAGGAATATACTGCTCCGCCTCAAAAATAATCTGTTCATCCAGTTCATCTTCAGTCATTTGCGGCAGCGACACCCTTTTAATAATTACCGACGAGTGTCCGGACACGGAGAGAGTAGCGGCCTTTGCCTTGATATCAGTATTTGAAATAAGCTCCTTTAATGCATCTACAACATGCGCAGCATCCAGGATGGAGCCATCCACAATCAGTTCCGGCTGAATAACGGCAATTCCGAGCCGTTCCAGTCTGTGCCCCCCCTTGGTCTCTTTCAGCTGTACCAGTTTTATCTGATTGGAACCGATATCAAGACCGACTGTGTCTTTTTTCCCGAATAACATTGTCTATATGCCTCTCCCCTGCATAAACTCAAAAAAAAGACTATTCCGGCAGTCTGATTCCCGGTATACTCTCCAGGATGAAAGTCTTGATGATTTATTCTTGCCGAAATAGTTTTTGCAGTGACTCATTCGCTATGTTTATTGCCAGTTTATGGATTCATTCATGCTTACACCATACACTACCTTTATTTCATATATCAAATCTTCATACTCCTCTTTCTACACGGATACTGTTAGCAATTTTATTGCCTGAACAACTTTTATAGTTCAATTTGCATAAAATAAACAAATAAAATCAAGCAATTAATCTCTCTGTTCTCTCTTAACATCTTATGAGATTACAGCTCGCATAAAGCGGGCGGCCTCGCAACTTACCGATAGTATTAATTTTTCCCTTTTCGCAGGGACAGCGCGTCCAGACATGTACATGAGTTAAAAGATCAAGGTTGCGTTGAACGGTTATATGAAGCATTTAATTATTGTATGTGTTTATTTATCTAATTTATGTGTCCCTAATCACACACACAGGACAAAACTTTGACGCCTATTTCCGCCAAAAAATCGGCATAAAAAGCAGAATGACCGTGTATATTTCAAGCCGGCCTATCAGCATACAGAATGCAAGGACCCATTTCCCGGCCGCGGGAAGGGCCGCGTAATTCTCTGTGGGACCCGCGTCACCAAGCGCCGGGCCCACATTCGCCATTGAAGATATGACCGTACTGGCAGAAGTAATAATATCGATACCGAGCGCTGTCATGAGGAGGGTCGCTATGACGGATATGAGAATGAATAAAAAAAGATAGCCCCATATCCCGCCAAGGGTTTCTTTCGGAACATTCTTATCATCCAGCTTAAGCGCTGTAAGCGCACGCGGGTGTATCAAATGATAGAGTTCACGATATGCCTGCTTGAACATAAGCATGATCCTCACCTGCTTCATTCCGCCTCCGGTTGATCCCACCATACCGCCAAAGAACATGAGACAGAGAAGAAGCATCTGTGACAGCACCGGCCACATTTCATAATCAGCAGTCGCATACCCTGTCGTCGTTACAATCGACACCGCCTGAAAAGAGGCGTAGCGCAGGGCATCCGCCAGAGAAGACTGCCCTGACTGCATAGTATTGAGGGTAATGACAGTAATAGCTATGAATACGACTGAACAGTAAAACCTGAATTCACTGCTTTTGGTATAACGTGAAAACCGCCCTCTCAAGGCATAAAAGTGGAGGGAAAAATTAATGCCTGCCAGAAACATGAACAGCGTTATGATAAAATCGATCGTTCCACTCTGATAGTAAGCAATACTCGCACTCTTTGTTGAAAATCCGCCCGTTGCCATGGTTGTAAAGGCATGGCATACGGCATCAAACAGGTCCATGCCCGCAAATGTAAGGAGCAGGGCCAGCACAGCGGTGAGTCCTGCGTAAATATACCAGAGCGATTTTGCCATATCGATAATTCTGGGCCTTAATTTCTCCACCCCGATTTCAGGGACTTCCGCCTTGAACAACTGCATTCCCCCTGCGCCGAGCATGGGAAGGATCGCGAGGGAAAAAACAATAATCCCCATTCCGCCGATCCACTGGGTAAGACTTCTCCACAAAAGAATGCCCGCAGGCAGTGTTTCAAGGTTGTTCAATATGGATGAGCCGGTAGTGGTAAAGCCGGCAATGGACTCAAAGTAGGCATCCGTGAAGGAGAGACAGGCCCCGGAAAGCATATAGGGGAATGAGCCAAAAAAAGACATCAGCAGCCAGCTTATAGTCACCACAGCATAGCCGTCACGGTGCTTTAATTCGATCTTCTTCTGGCTCTTTGTGAGAAAATAGAGCAGGACGCCGGCAAAGAATGTAATGACAAATGACAGTCCAAGCGCGTAAACATCTTCCCCGTGAATAAAAAAAGAAGTCGTAAAAGGGACGAGCATGAAGAGTGAGGTGAATATCAAAACCAGCCCGGCAAGGTTCAGGACGAGGACAATATTCATCTAAGGAGTTTTTCTACCTGCCTGATAGATTCGTGAAGGGTAAAAATTATAAGTTTATCATTGCTGATGATTTTATCTTCACCTGAAGGGATTATCACCTTATTATCCCGTATGATGGCGCCTATGAGGGTCTTCCTGGGAAGCTCAACCTCCCGCAGGGTCTTCCCGATAAGGATCGACCCCTTTTTTGCCTCAGCCTCCATGATCTCTGCCTTGCCTTCGGCAACGGTGGTAAGGGACAGGATGTTTCCGCTCCTGACATATTTCAGTATGGTGCCGGCCGTGATCAGTCTCGGACTGAGGACTGCCTCGATCCCGAGGTTATATGCAAGCGGCAGGTAATCCGTCCGGTTCACGATCGCGATAACTTTTTTCACGCCGAGACTCTTTGCGAGCATTGACGCCATGATATTCAGCTCTTCATTGTTTGATATTGCCGCAAACAGATCCATGTCATTGATATTTTCTTCCTCCAGCAGCTTCTGGTCTGATCCGTCTCCATGGAGTATGACGCTTTTTTTCAGGGATTTGAGCAGGAATTTGCATCTCTCAACATCCTGCTCAATGATTTTCACACTGAGATTCTCCTCTTCCAATGTCTTTGCAACATAAAATCCGATCCTCCCGCCTCCAAGTATCATGACTCTCTTCACCGGTGTGGACTCCCCTCCGATAGCATTACATACGGCATCAACGTCTTCCCTTATAACAGGGAGGAAGATAATGTCATTTTTCCTCAGTATGTCATTGCCGGAGGGAATGATGATTTTTTCACCGCGCTGAATGGCCCCGATAAGGACCTTGGGGCTGGTAAGATCGAGATTCCTGAATGCCTTGCCTATCAATTTTGAATCAGATGGTATCCTGAATCCGATGACCCTCACTCTGCCTTCTTCAAAGTCTTCAACATCAGCAGCAAAAGGGACCTCAATTAATCGTATGACCGCCCTGGCGGCTTCAATCTCTGGACTTATTGCGGGATTAATACCGAGACTCTGGAGGAGGATATCATTCGAAAAATACTCAAGATTTCTGATCCTGGCTACATTTCTCGGGATCTGAAACATCACCTTTGCAACGAGACAGGCGATCATATTGGCCTCGTCTATGTACGTAACAGCGAGTAAAATATCCGCCTCGTCAGCGCCCGCGTCTTTGAGTACGGAAGGAGAGCCGCCTTCCCCTTCAATTAGAGCAACATCCAGGTCCTCGGACAGCCTGGTCAACTTGTCCTTGCTCTTGTCCACAACTACTACATCGATATTTTCAGCGGAAAGAAACTTGGCTAACTGGAATCCTACCTCACCGGCGCCGACAATAATAACACGCATGTGCCATTATATCATATCAATAATGAGAAATTGGCAATCCGCATCACAAACCTGATCGGGACCGATAAAGCGGTTTAATTGACCTGCCGGCTATGCATCGGCCAGCTTTGTCCTGGCCCTCCAGTTTCCGTGGACATTGCAGCTTGCAACCGCTGAGAGAGTTCCTTGTGTCAGGCAGAGATCGAGGGTTACGGCAGGATGATTATTTTTAGGCGTAAAAATAACTCTTGAAATATATTTTCTGTCAATATAAAAGTCAATAAATTTTATGTAGTGCTCGCTTTCCATTACGTGAGCTATGCTTCCGACAGTTACCTGTGCCGCGGAACAGTCACCGTCCTGATGCAGACCGCACTCTTTCCTGATCACTATCTGCGGCATGTGTTTCTGTTCCGTTTCGCTCAGGTTTTCAGGATCAACAGGTTTTTTTATCGCCTCGTCATCCGCTTCAAAATTTTCTATGGCCGCACCGCAGACCGGACATTCAACAGGCATCTGATCAAATGCAACATGGCCGCATATCTGACATGTAAAAGTCTTCATTTACCACACCTCCATAGAGTTTGCCGTATTTTGAATATCATGAGTTGATTTATTTATAATCATACAGACACCCTGCCGCTATAATTGATTGTAACATGTATCAGCGGAGCCTGCATTCTTTTTTCTGTTTTTTTACCCCTGCGGAGTTGTAGACAATTTATAGCTTAATTGCTATAATTAGCCCCGGATAAATGTCCGGAATGCCCGTGTTATCGCAGCAATGCCGATGCAGGTCTTGATGATTAATTGCCCGGGCCATATATCAAATACGGAAAAATCTCCTGAATATGAAACCATTAGGAAGACAGATCATAGCAGAGTTTATCTACTGTTCCGCAAAGGTGCTGAATAACAGGAAGGCCCTGGAGCAGGCACTGAAGTCTGCCATAAAATCAAGCGGTCTTTCGCTTGTAAGTATAACAGGCAAAAAATTTAATCCTGTCGGGGTAACATTGATCGCGGTCATCAGCGAGTCACATGTAGCCATTCATACCTATCCGGAGGCGCGCCATGCCTCTATTGATATATTTACATGCGGCAATGGTTCCTCGGCTGTCACAAAGCTGCTCAAGCTCCTCAGAAAAGAACTGAAACCCAAGACCGTGAGGGTCATGGAAGTTCACCGGGGCAATCCTATAGAGGTGAAGCAGAAAGAGTGGATAACCTCATTTTCGGGAGCGGGATTTGAAGTGAAATACCATATTGACAAACTGCTCCTGAGTAAAAGGACCAGATACCAGCAGCTGGATATTATAGAAAATTCAAGCTTCGGCAGGATGATGTTCCTTGATAAAGACCTTCAGATAGCTGAAAGCGACATTCATGCATATGATTCAGCGATGGTGCTGCCGGTGATTGAGCGAAAAAACAGCTTTAAGAAAGTCGCGATCCTCGGAGGCGGTGACGGGGGCGTATTGAGGGAGGTCTTGAAATATAAACCTGAAAGCGCCTGTATGGTTGAGATTGATGAAGAGGTCATAAA
>JAJRVB010000049.1 GCA_024277515.1 Nitrospirota bacterium
ACACCCCAGCGGCTGCCGTCTCCCACTGCATCCTTTATTTCCTGGCCGGTCTCGGGTGATATGATAATAGCGACATCATGAATGCCGGCATGGACAATATTTTCAATGCAATAAAAAAGTATGGGTTTGTTAGCAACGGGCACAAGCTGTTTTGCACCTGTATATGTCAGAGGTCTGAGGCGTGTTCCCTTGCCGCCGCTCAGAATGATTGCCTTCATGCATTATATAATAGCCCAAAACCCCTTATAACTTCAAATGAAATCCGGTCACTGAAGTAACCATTCAGTCTTAGGTGAAAACAGCAATGCAACACAAGATTAAATATTAAATATAAAAGATCAAAATTATGGAATTTCTTTATTATATAATATATTTTCCTTAATTTTGATCTTTGGTCTTTGATTTTTACTTTTTTATGTCCAGATGATACCCGTAACTGAATGCTTACTCACTGGCTGAACTTGCGGGTCTTCAGCTCGATCTTTTTTATCTTGCCTGTAGCGGTCTTGGGGAATTCATCGATAAATATGATCCTTCTCGGAATTTTAAATCGGGCTATATTCTTTTTTAAATAATTCCTTATCTCTTTCTCTTCAACAGAAGCATCTTTCACGGCTTTCAGATAAAGCACGGATAATTCCGAACCCCTTCCGTCCGGGACCCCCACCATGGCGCACTCCTCCACCAGAGGATAAGCCATAACAACGTCCTCAACCTCCCTCGGGTAAATATTCATTCCATCAACGATGATAAGGTCCTTCTTTCTGTCCACAATATATATGTAACCGTCTTTATCTGTTTTCGCCATATCTCCGGTAAACAGCCATCCGTTCTTTAATACCTTCCCGGTCTCTTCTTCATTATTAAAATAGCCCTTCATGACATTCGGCCCCTTGACAAGGAGTTCACCTATGCCGTTAACAGGCATCGCCCTGCCGTCTTCTCCAACTACCGAGACCTCTATCCCGGGAAGAGGCGGGCCCACTGATGCAGGTTTACGCACCCCTGAAAGAGGGTTGACAGCCACAACAGGGGACGCCTCAGTCAGACCGTATCCTTCAATCAGAGGCAGGTTAAATCGTTCCTCAAAGGCACGCAGGGTAGATTCAGGCAAAGCGGCCGCTCCGGAGACACAGGCCCTGATTTTAATAAAAAATCTCACCAGATATCTGACAAAAAAAGGCATCCTCTTTCTCGACAGGATGTTGTAGACAGTAGGCACGGCGACAAAAAAAGTTATCCTGTCACGGAAAATAGTGTTTATGACCTTTGAAAAGGGTTTTACAGAAGTCAGCAGGACGATGCCGGCGCCCGCATAAATCGGGAGGATCACGCACACAGTAAAGCTGAAAGAATGGAATAAAGGGAGGAAGAGCAGTATCCTGTCTCTGAATGACAACTGCACGACCTTCATGATCGCTTCTGCATTTGAAATCAGGTTTCTGTGAGTCAGCATTGCGCCTTTGGGAAAACCTGTGGTGCCGGATGTATAAAGAAGCACAGCAACATCATCATCAGCAGCAGCAGTATGGGAAGGTTCGGCGCGCTCCTGTGGTATGTCACCGCATCTGACCGCTTTCAGTATAGGAAAATCATTCTTTATTTTTTCGAGATGCGGTCCAAATCCTTCACCATAGACAAGCATGCTGCATTCTGAATCACGAAGGATGTAGGAGATCTCATTCGGGGTCAAAAACGTATTCACCGGCAGTGCAACACCGCCGGCCCTGAGTATTGCAAAATAGGCAACGATATATTCAGGGCAGTTGTTCATCAGGATCATGACCCTTTCCCCGTTCTTTAATCCCATAATCCTGAGGCCTCCTGCATACAGACCGACAAGATTGTCCAGCTCTGAATAGGACAATTTCCTGCCTTCAAATTTTATGCAGATCTTCCTGCTGTGCTGTGCCGCCCTTTCGGTCAGCAGCTTATCAAGAGTCAACAGATCCCCCCCCTTTCGACATGTCTTTATCATACCTGAAGTATGAGAAATTGTTATCTTTTTATCACAATCCTAAAAGCATAATAAATTCTGTATACTATAAGATATTCATCATTGAATTTTAATATAAAAGTCGTAAATTTTCTATGGATCTTAATCTTTATTTAAAAGAAAAAAAGGCGGTGATTGACGATTTCCTCAGCAGCTATATCTCTGCAAAAAAGAGGCTGAAGGAGTGTCCGGCGGACTTATGCGACGCCATGGGCTATGCCTTGATGGCCGGAGGCAAACGGGTAAGGCCCATTCTGGCGATTGCGAGTTACGAGGCTTCAGGCGGCAGGGCAAAGGCCATTGTCCCTGTTGCCGCCTCTCTTGAGCTTATACATACCTATTCATTGATTCACGATGATCTCCCTGCCATGGACAATGATGATTTCAGAAGAAACAAACCGACCACCCATAAAGTGTTTGGTGAAGGGGCAGCCATACTGGCAGGAGACGCCCTGCTTACCGATGCCTTTCATGTCATCTCAGGCGCAAGGGCACGTCCCGAGATATTGATCAGAGTCATAAGGGAATTATCATATGGATCCGGCCCGGAAGGAATGGTTGGAGGCCAGGCAGTCGACCTGAAGCTGGAAGGCACAAAGGCGCGCAAGAAGGAACTCCTGTATATTCACACCCGTAAGACAGGTGCTCTCATCAGGGCCTCAATCCGTATCGGCGCCATAATGGCCAAAAGCAGCCCTTCAAATCTCAGGGCGCTCACAGAGTACGGAGAAAAAATCGGACTCGCCTTTCAGATCGCAGACGATATTCTGGATATAACAGGCACTATCGAAGAGACGGGCAAGACAACCGGGGCGGACAGAGCCAGGGGCAAAAACACCTATCCTTCAACATTCGGACTGAAGAAATCACGGGAAATGGCCGAAGAACTTGTGTATGATGCCCTGGCATCGATCAAACGGTTCCATAAAAAGGCCGAGCCGCTGGCGGAAATAGCCCGGTATATCATCTCCAGGAAAAACTGAGACCGGCCACGGGTTGCTTGTTCCCGGTCACAGGTTTAAAATAACAGATAGAGGAAAGAAAAAATACACAGAAAATATCATAAACAATCTTAATCCGAATTATGCTCATAAATAAAATAAAAAGCCCCGCTGATCTAAAGACACTTTCAATGTCCGAATTGAAAGACCTCGCACTGGAGTTGAGAGAAATCATCATTCAGACGGTCGCAACCAATGGCGGTCACCTCGCCTCAAATATGGGCACCGTAGACCTGACCATTGCCCTCCATTATGTATTCAACTCTCCTGAAGACAAAATCATCTGGGATGTCGGGCATCAGGCATATACGCATAAACTGCTTACAGGAAGGCTCAATGAATTTTCTACGGTAAGAAAACATGGCGGCATTTCCGGCTTTCCAAAGATCACTGAAAGCCCTCATGACGCCTTTGGAACGGGCCACAGCTCCACATCCATATCAGCAGCGCTCGGCATACTGGAGGGAAGAGACCATAACAGGGAAACATTCAAGGTCATACCGGTAATCGGCGACGGGGCCCTGACCGCCGGACTCGCCTTTGAAGGACTGAACCATGCCGGGCATTTAAAGAAAGACCTGATCGTGATCCTGAATGATAATGAGATGTACATCTCTCCTAATGTCGGGGCCCTTTCGGCCTACCTGCGAAGGATCATGATGGGTGACCTGTATACAAAATTTAAAAAAGAAACCAAGCAGCTCCTGGAGCGCATCCCTGGTGTTGGTGAACCGGTCCTTAAAATAGCCCAGAAGGCGGAGGATACTGTCAAGGGACTCGTTGTCCCCGGACTGCTGTTTGAAGAACTCGGGTTTGAATATGTAGGCCCGGTCGACGGTCACAAAATAGACGCGCTCATAGAGACTCTGAGGACATTCAGGGACTTCCCCGGGCCTGTACTCATTCATACCATTACCAAAAAAGGCATGGGATACGAGCCTGCTGAAAAGCATCCCGGCATCTTTCACGGCATCGGCCCGTTCGACATCGAAACCGGTGAGCCGCGCTCCTCATCAAATAAGTCATACAGTGAAATTTTCGGCAATTGCCTTACTCAGCTTGCATCAGAGGACGACCGCATTATCGCCATAACCGCCGCAATGACGGAAGGCACGGGGCTTTCAGAATTTGTCAGGACACATCCAAAGAGATTTTATGACGTGGGCATAGCTGAACCTCATGCAGCTACCTTTGCCGCCGGACTCGCAACACAGGGACTTAAACCGGTGGTCGCCATTTACTCAACTTTTCTGCAGAGGTCATATGACGAGATCATCCACGATATATGCCTTCAGAACCTTCCTGTTGTCTTTGCCATAGACCGTGCCGGTATCGTTGGAGATGACGGCCCTACACATAACGGGACTTTCGATCTCTCCTATCTCAGACACATCCCTAACCTGACGGTCATGGCCCCGCGTGACGGCCATGAACTCAGATGTATGCTCAAGACGGCATTGTCTCTTGGGACGCCGGCTGCCATAAGGTATCCGAGGGGCGCTGTCGCGGACAACCAGGAAGAACATGAATTACAGAACATCATCCCCGGCACCGGTGAGATCCTGCGTGAGGGGAAAGACATACTGATCGTTGCTGTAGGGAGCACGGTTTCTCCAGCAATTGCCGCCTCGGAACTCCTTGCGGAGGCCCGCATTAATGCCTGCGTAATTAATGCCAGGTTCGTCAAACCGCTCGATATTGATCTTATTGCAGCACATGCGCGCGCGACCGGGCATGTGCTTACCGTAGAAGAAAATGCCGTGGCAGGAGGTTTTGGCAGCGCCCTGCTCGAAAAACTCACGGAAACGGATATTCCGGGACTGAAGTTTCAGGCGATCGGCATCCCGGACAGGTTTCTTGAGCAGGGCCCGCAAAAGCTCATAAGGCAGGAGCTGGGACTTGATGCGGAAGGCATTGCAAAGGCAGCCCTCGCCCTGACAGGGAAAAAAGCCGGCACATCAAACGTACATTAACCCACATGCCTGGCAAGTCTCCCCGTAAAACCCGTCTCGACATCCTGCTGCATGAAAAAGGTCTTGCCGAAAGCAGGGAAAAGGCAAAAGCGCTTATCCTTGCGGGAAACGTCCTTGTAAACGGTATTGTGGCGGACAAGGCGGGGACACTCGTAACATTCGAAGATAACCTTAAGATAAAAGAAAGAATGCCTTTTGTAAGCCGGGGCGGGTTGAAGCTTGACCACGCGATACGCCATTTTGATATTGATGTGAGGGGTAAAACCGCAATGGATATAGGGGCCTCAACGGGCGGATTTACTGACTGTCTTCTGCAGCATGATGCGGCAAAGGTATACTCAATTGATGTCGGCTACGGACAGTTCAGCTGGAAACTGCGCTCTCATGATAAAATCACCCTCCTCGAAAAGACCAATATCAGACACCTGGACAATTCCCTTATACCGGATGTAATCGATATTGCCGTAATTGACGTGTCATTCATTTCACTCCTGAAGGTCCTGCCAAAGGTCCTGGAATTTATGAAACCCTCAGGAGAGATCGTCGCGTTGATCAAGCCTCAGTTTGAGGCAGGGAGAAAGGATGTGGGCAAGGGAGGGGTAGTCAGAAACGAGGAAACACGGATAAAGGTTATTGAAAAGATAAAAACAGAATCACGGCATATGGGACTTGAGGTGATCGGTACGGTCATGTCCCCGATAAAAGGGCCCAAGGGAAATGTCGAGTATTTAATATATCTGAAACATCAAAAACAGGACCTCAATCTTCCGTAAATCTCCGGAACAGCAGCACCGTATTCAGCCCTCCAAAGGCAAATGAGTTGCTCATGGCCACATTCATGGACATGGAGCGGGCGGTATTCGGGACATAATCGAGGTCGCATTTCGGGTCAGGTTCCAGAAAGTTCGTGGTCGGCGGTGCAATCTGTTTGTTCAGGGCGGCAATAGATGCTATCGCCTCCAGTGCGGAAGCCGCACCCAGTGTATGGCCATGCATGGATTTTGAGGAAGAGACGGCGAGCTTTGCTGCATGATCACCGAATACGGCATGAATAGCGCTGGTTTCAGTAGGGTCATTCTGCGCCGTTGCAGTGCCGTGAGCATTAATATAATCCACAGATCCTGGTTCCATCCCCGCATCATCAAGGGCCGCATTCATGGCGCGTGATGCGCCGTCGGCAAGCGGCTGAATAAGGCTGTGGGCATCGGAACTCATGCCGAATCCGGACAGCTCGGCATAGATATTTGCTCCCCGGTTCCTTGCATGATCGAGAGTCTCGAGTATCAGAGTGCCCGAACCCTCCCCAATAACCATACCGCTCCTGCTTGCTGAAAAGGGCCGGCAGGTATCCTTTGCCATCACCCGCAGACTCTCCCAGGCCCTTATAGTTCCCTCAGTAACCGATGCCTCGGCCCCCCCGGTCACAGCTACATCCGCCAGACCCGAGCGTAACATCATTAATGCCACGCTGATCGCGTGGCCCGCAGATGAACAGGCTGACGTGGTCGCAAATGCAGGACCGGTGATGCCCAGATCCATACTGATCCAGCTTGCACCCGCGCTCGGCATAAGCTTTGGAACGGTAAAGGGGTGCAGCCGTTTCTCTTTCATGGCAAAGAGACGCTTGCAGCCAGCCTCCTGGGTAGCCTGACCACCGACTCCCGTGCCATGCACCACCGCAGTACGCTCAGCCAGCGGACCCTTTAAATCAAGCCCCGCGTCAGCCACCGCCTCCCGGGAAGAGAGCAGCGCAAACTGGGTGAAACGGTCGAGCTGGGACAGCTGTTTTTCCTCAAAATGGTCGCCCGCGTGATAACCCTTGACTTCAGCCGCGATCCTGACCATGAAACCCTCTGTGTCAAAAAGAGTGATCGGTCCGATACCGCCGTCTCCCTGCATGAGCCTCCGGACAAAGTCCCTGTAGTTATGCCCCAGGGCCGAGATGCAGCCCATCCCTGTCACCACCACCCTCTTCATGGGGTATTCTTCCGGTCCTCAATCAGTCCCTTAACAACATTCACCACATCAGCGGCGGTCCTGAACTGCTGCTCCTGCTGACCTACATTTTCCGGGTCAGGGATATTGATATCAAAACGCTCTTCAAGCTCAAACATAATTTCGACCATTTTGAGTGAATCCACCCCAAGGTCCTGCAGGGGCGTAGCCGGAGTCATTTTTTCACGTTCAAGATCCATATGCCCGGCCATGATACCGAGCACGGCATCCTCTATTGAATCATTCATCATTCTTCTCCATAATGTTGCATATTCATTTCATTTTCATTCAAACCGCGCTGCTGTGTACGTATTTGGTAATGAAACGGCCGATATGCCCCGGAAGGCGTTTTTGAGTAATCCAGACCGGGAATGGATAATATTATACGTTACTTTGGTAACATAATCCATAAAATATTTTACGTAACCGTTCAGTAACGGGTTATTGAAGCCACAATCAATTCTTGTTTTGAATGTCAAATGCCAAAGCCCAAATACCAAATGAATGCCAAATAATTAAATGTCAAATTAGAAGCTACCCTATGACTTTATTTGTCATTTTTGTCATTAAAGTTTGATTTGGCATTTGAGCTTTGGCATTTGACATTTATTATATTGTTTCTCGTTAGTGAGGGAGTACTTATGCCCTCCTCTTTTTCTACAGGAATTCGTTTGCAAAAAAATTCGTCTTTTTCTCCATGCCAACGCTCGTCTCGGGTCCATGCCCTGAATAAATGCGCGTATCCTCAGGTAAATCAAGCAGCCGCCTGAATGATTTTTTGAGTTCTTCCATACTCCCCCCCGGGAAATCAGTCCTTCCGACAGACCCCTTGAATATCGTATCTCCGGTTATGAGGATACCCTCTCCATAGAGGCATATACCACCGGGGCTGTGACCGGGTGTATGGAGGACCGAAAACTTCAAATGTCCCGCATCGACCTCATCCCCCTCGCCGATATAACCGTCAGGTCCCGGAATGTCATCAATATCATACCCCCAGAGCGCAGCATGTTCCCTGGCTGCTTTATACACAGGGAGATCTTCCTTATGAATCAATATTTCCGCGCCGGTTGCTTTTTTCAGGTCACCCACCGCCCCGACATGATCAAAATGTGTATGTGTACAGATTATTGACTTCACCTGCAGTCCCCTCTCCTTAATCATATCAATAATCCTGTCCGGTTCATCCCCTGGATCAATAACTATAGCCTGCATGGTTTCCTCATCACCGATGATATATGTGTTTTCCTCCAGCGGACCGACTACCAGCCTCTCAAGAATCATGTTTTATCTCCTTGTAAATTTGAATTTCAGCCTTTTTTCTTCTTCAGGTTTATCAGGTAGTTAAGCTCTTCACTCTTTATTAAACGCATGATCACAACAAATATCCCGAGACAAAGGACAATTATTCCGGCAAGGACCCCTGTTTTTTCAAAAATAGATGTAATGTTATTCCACCCATATAATTTCAAAGCGAAAAAACCGGCAGCCCCCATGGCTATGGAAGCCATCCCCGTTGCGCAAAATGACCGGACAATGCGCGCCCCGTCAACCGTCCCGAGTCTCTTCCTGAGCAGGTAGAACAGGACTATGAAGTTTACCGCAGATGCGATGGCATTTGCAAAAGCAAGACCCCCATGCCTGAGAGGCCCCATCAGGATAAAACTGAATACGATATTGGTCAGCACCGAAATTGCGGCAATCTTGACAGGCGTCTTTGTGTCCTGCATGGAATAAAAAGTCGATGCCACAATCCTTGTGCCCACAAAGGCCCACAAACCGGATGAATAAAATATCAGCGCAAACGCGGTCTCTTCAGCCGCCGCAGCGCTGAATTCTCCTCTTTGGAGGAGGACCTGAATGATAGGCCCCGACAGTGTCATCAGTCCGGCCATGGCAGGGAGGGTGACAAAAAAGAGCAGTCTCAGTGAAAAAGAAAATGTACTCCGTAATGCCTCGCTGTCTCCCCGCGAGGCATGTTCCGACAGAGACGGGAGCACGGCCGTTGCCATAGCCACCCCGAATATGCCGATAGGCAGATGAACAAATCTCATCGCATAGTAGAGATATGTTGCCGCGCCGCCGGAGAGATAGGACACAAATATCGTGCTGACAAATATGTTTATCTGGGCAACTCCCATCCCCACGATGGCAGGGAGCAGAAGGCGGCGTATTTTCTTTAATCCAGGGTGCGCAAAGGAAAAACGCGGAAGGACAAGAAAGCCCCGCCTTCTGAGATCAGGTATCTGAATGGCGACCTGAAGCATCCCCCCGGCGGATACGGCCAGGCCTATGGCGATCAGCGGGACATCAAATCTGGAGGCAAAGAAGAGGGCCGATGTAATGATCGCCAGGTTCAGGAAAATGGGCGCCAGGGCCGGGATGAAGAATGATTTCAGGGAATTAAGCACCCCCTTTGCAAGGGCGGCAATGCTGATAAAAAAAAGAAATGGGAACATGATCCTTGTAAGCCTGACGGTCAGGGCAAATTTTTCAGGACTTTTGATGAAGCCTGGTGCAATAACCGATACAACGTACGGGGCGCACAGCATGCCGATAAAACAGATCGCGGCAACAACGGATATCAGGAATGCAAGCACCTGCGACGCGAGTTTTTTTGCATCATCCGTGCCATTATGTGTGAGGGTTTCAGTAAAAACCGGGATAAAGGCCGCAGACATCGACCCCTCGGCAAACAGTTCCCTGAAAAGATTCGGGATGCGGTACGCAATAAAAAAGGCGTCCGTGGCCCCGCTGGCCCCGAATATCTTTGCCAGCAGTATGTCCCGGATAAAACCCAGGACACGGCTTCCGGTTGTTGCTACCGAAATCTGCCCTGCCGCCTTTGTGACCCTTCGCTTTTCATCCATGCAGTATTGACTTTATCTTCTTATTCATGTTTAATATTACTTTATTTCAGTTGCAGCATTTACCTGAATTAAATGAGTAAAGAGAGCAAATTATAATCTAACGGAGGTATCACATTGCCAGCAATAGTCGCACCCAAAAAAAGCAAGTCCGCACTTAAGAGAGCGAGGCAGACCGGACCGAGAACGTTAAAAAACAGGTCTGTCAAGACCATGCTGAAGACACTGACTAGGAAAGTGGAAGCAGCAGTTGCCGAAAAAAATGCCGATAAAGCGGGGACAGCGTTAAAGGAAGCCGTATCAGCCATTACCAAGGCAGGCAAAAAAGGCATCTTACACAGGAATACCGCATCAAGAAAAGTCTCCCGGCTCACAAGGCTTGTCAACTCCATGCTCCCTTCTGAAGCAGCCTGACCAGCAATATCTCAAGCACTATCTCCGGTCTTCCGGTTGTCTTGATACCAATGTCCGCATCATGCAGGTTCCGGAAGATCTGAAAAAAATCCTCCTCCCTGAATGACGGAATATATTTTGCCAGGGCCCTGTAGGTCCGTTCCCGCATCCGGGCCGGACGTTTCCCCCTGTTCAGCCACAACGTATAAAACTGTTTAAAGTGCCAGTTCAGGGTCCCGAGAATGACAGGGGCCTCAAAAGCGCTGCCCGAGAGCATCGTCTTCAATATCCTGAACGCCCTTGTCCTCTGCCCCGCTATCAGTGAATCCACAAGGTCAAATGATGTGTACTTCCGCATCATACTGGTTGAAGCAGTAATGTCCCTGCCGCTGACCGTCCTGCCGCCTTCCAGCATAAGTTTTTCTATTTCCATCATTAGCATGCCGATGTCATACCCTACAAATTCGATCAGCAGGTCAACCGCTTCATTCGTCAATTTTATACCCTTGTCCGCAGCAGCATGTCTGAGCCATTTAGGGACTTCCCATTCCTTTATATTCAGTGAATATACCCGCCAATCAAATTTGAGCGCAGCCCTGGGGGCCTTTTGGGAAAGTATGAGCAGGCAGGTGGTCTCTGAAGGGTCTCTGAAATAAGGGGTGAGCACCTTGAGCGCCGGCGCGGTCAACTGGTGAAAGTCTTTCAGCACAACCAGCCGGCGATCGGCAATAAAGGGAAGGGTTGACGCGGCATCAACAATCCCCTGCGGTTCCGAAGAAGCGTCGAACACATCATAGTTAAAGTCCCTCTCTTCAGGGGCAAGGAGAGTTTCGGTAAACTGCTCAAGCGCATGGTCCAGAAAAAAGCCTTCCCCGCTCCAGAGAAAATAAAGGGGGGCCGGGAGGTTATGTTTGAATTCCTTCTGGAGCGCTTTATTTAGCATATTCTATAAGGATCTTACTGACTATTTCCTTTGCAATTTCCCGGCATGCCTTGTCTGCGGCCGCCTCTTTAAAGGCAACGCTTTTGCTCACCGTGCCGGTTGACTGAAATGTAATTTTGATAGGCGACCTCATTGTATTGAACTCCCAGGTGCTGCCGTTGCCGATCAGTGTCAGGTCGACATACATAAGGACCTCCTGCTCCTTGATTATTTCATCAACCGCGCCTATGGCGCCAAGTGCAAAAGCGGTGATGGTAGTCTCCAGCACAACATCATTCCCGGCGCTATCTTCTGCGGCCGGACTCCGCACCTCAATTCCCTGGCTGATAAACTCATTTGAAAGGGCAATGTGCATCCTCTCTTCAAGCCCCGGCTCATAGGTATTATTTATTACCGGTTTAATTATGATCGAGTTAAACGGCAGGAACCTCGAACCAACAATCCGGTACCCGCAGGAGGAGAGGAGGAATGCAGTCAGAAAAATCAATAATGTAATAATAAGGATGGTTTGAATTTTGAATTTTGAATTTTTCATTTATATAACAATGTTCACCAGTCTGCCCTTCACGACTATCACCTTTTTCGGTGACCTGTCTTTTATGAATTCCTGCACTTTTTCCTCACTAAAGGCCTTTTCCCTGATCGTCTCATCATCAAGCCCTGCCCGGATCATGGTCTTTGCCCGGACCTTTCCGTTTATCTGTATCACAAGCTCGATCTCTTCCTCTTTTGCAATCTCCTCATCCCATACCGGCCAAGCATGATTAAACAGGGTTTCACCTGCACCCGTCTCCCTAAGGATTTCTTCTGAAAAATGCGGGGCAAACGGAGAAAGAAGCAGGACAACCTGTTTGACGGTAAATCTCAGAAGATCATTTTCATCACTATCCGATGGACTGAAAGAGAGAGTTTCGTTTATCAGTTCCATTAGTGCGGCAATCGCCGTGTTAAAATGATAGTCCCGCTCAATGCAGTTCGTCACCTTCTTGATCGTCTGATGTGTCTTTCGGAGCAGCTGTGACGCACGGGGTGAATACGCTGCCATGTGCTTCAGCTGATCACTGCCTCCGGATCTCAAAATATCCCTGTTTTTGTAGACAAACGCCCATATGCGGTTTAAAAAACGGAGGGCCCCTTCCACCCCCTTGTCCGACCATTCCAGGTCCCTCTCGGGAGGGGCCGCAAACATACTGAAAATCCTTAACGTGTCGGCGCCGTACCTGTCTATAAGCGCATCGGGATCAACGACATTGCCCTTTGATTTCGACATCTTGGCCCCGTCCTTAATGACCATCCCCTGAGTAAGCAGGCTGCCGAACGGTTCATCTATGTCAACGAGACCCAGGTCACGCACCACCTTTGTAAAGAAGCGTGAATAAAGCAGGTGCAGCACCGCATGTTCAATACCGCCTATGTACTGATCAACTGGCATCCAGTAACCTGCATCCTGAGGGTTGACCGGTTTGCCGTTACTTTCAGGTGAACAATATCTCAAAAAATACCATGATGAATCCACAAATGTGTCCATCGTGTCGGTTTCCCTCCCGGCATCGCCACCGCATTCAGGACATGACGTCTTCACAAAATCAGCTGCTTCAGACAAGGGAGATGCACCCCTGCCGGAAAGCCGGACATCCTCAGGAAGTAAAACGGGCAGGTCATGCTCCGGGACCGGGACAACTCCGCAGGATGAGCAGTAAATGACCGGTATCGGTGTGCCCCAGTATCTCTGACGTGATATCCCCCAGTCCCTCAGCTTGTAATTGACAACCTTCCTGCCCAATCCTTCTTTTTCAAGAAAATCAGCGATCCGCTCCCTCGCCTCTGCTGAGGAAAGCCCTGAAAATTTTCCTGATTCCACAAGTATGCCGTATTCTTCAAACGCCACTGAAAGTGGCGGCCCATTTTCCTGCACGGCCCTGTCAGATGCCGTATCAGGCATAATAACGGTCTTTACGGGCAGGTTGTACTTTTTTGCAAACTCAAAATCCCTCTGATCATGAGCAGGAACGGCCATTACAGCGCCGGTGCCGTATTCCATAAGGACAAAGTTGGCAGCATAGACAGGGATGTTTTCCCCGGTAAGCGGATTTTCAGCATACCATCCGGTAAAAACTCCCTCTTTTTCTTCAGGGTCATCAGACAGCGCGTTAATTTTCCTGAGTATTTCCTCATCCCTGACCAGCGCGGCTATGACAGGATGCCTCTTTGCTACACTCATGAATGTCGTTCCATAGAGTGTATCCTGCCGTGTTGTAAAGATCCTCAACTTCATATCGGATCCCGAGATCCTGAAATCCATCTCAACACCCTCACTCCGCCCGATCCAGTTGCGCTGCATAGTGACTACCTTTTCAGGCCAGCCGCTCAGGGTATCTGCATCGGCCAGGAGTTCCCCGGCATACTCCGTAATCCTGTAAAACCACTGCTCAAGCTCCTTCTGTATAACTGTCGTATCACAGCGCCAGCACCCGTCGTCAATCACCTGTTCATTTGCGAGCACAGTCTCGCATGCAGGACACCAGTTCACTGACGATGCCTTTTTATAAGCAAGACCGCGTTTGAGCATCTGGAGAAAAAACCATTGGTTCCACCTGTAATATTCAGGGCTGCAGGTCGTCACCTCACGCTTCCAGTCGTAGACAAGCCCTATTTTTTTCAACTGTTCTTTCATATACGCTATATTTTCATATGTCCACTTTGCAGGAGGCACCCCATGCTTTATCGCCGCATTCTCAGCCGGCATGCCGAAGGCGTCCCACCCCATGGGATGCAGCACATTAAATCCCCGCATTTTCTTGTACCTTGTAATAACGTCTCCTATAACATAATTTCTCACATGGCCCATATGTATCCGGCCGGAGGGGTACGGAAACATCTCCAGACAATAAAATTTGGGCAGGTCCGGGTCCTCTTTTACTGAAAACAGCTTTTGTTTATCCCACTCAGCCTGCCATTTTGTTTCTATGCATTGAGCATTGTACTTTTCTTCCAAGTTTCGCCTCCATCCATGCGCCTGGTTCATATGTGCCGAATTGATTATATTACATAATTATTGACCCAAAACACCACTATCCGGACCAGGATAACCGTTGGATTTTCAATTTAATTTAGTGCTATACTACGGCTTGATTTTCCCCGGGGAGAGGTTTTTAATAATATTTTCACATTATCCGGCAAACTCATTCTCCTGAAAGGATAGTTCCCAGGTTTAAAAATTTGAATCAGACAGATCACCAGATTGATAAAGTCCACACCCTTTTTTCCCTGACCGGCAATTGGCTGAACTCAGCTGCATTGATCATCGCCATTCTGCTATTAAGTATTATAAGCGCCTCAGCAGAAATATCACCCATGATCAAAATGGTCGAGATTACCGGAAACAGGAAAATTAACACAGAGACCATCCAGGCAAAAATGAAAAGCCGGGAGGGCACGCTCTTTTCGAAGAAAAATGTCAAGGATGACATCAAAAAATTATACCGGATAGGGTATTTCGATGATATACGGGTCAACATTGAATCATTCGAAGGAGGAGTCAAACTGACCTTTATATTTAAGGAAAAGCCTGAAATTGTGAGTATGGATTTTCAGGGCAACAAGGAGTTTAAGGCGGACGAGCTGAGGGAAAACATCACTCTGACGACCGGCGCGATAGCCAACCTTTCCCTCATTACCGATAATGCGAAACGACTCGTACTTTTTTACCACTCCAAGGGGTACTGGCTCGCAACGGTTATTCCCATATTAAACAGAATTTCCGATGAGGCAGCGGCCCTTACGTTTCAGATACACGAGGGATCAAAAGTATGGATCAACACGATCACTATTGAAGGCAATAATGCCATTTCCGATAGTGATATCAAGGACGTCATGGAGACAGGAGAGTGGTGGATCTTTTCGTTTCTGACAGACTCCGGCATATATGATGAAGAGCAGATTCGCGCGGACATAATGAAAATCAGGGATTTATACCAGAGCAGAGGATATCTTTATGTTGCGGTGTCTGAACCAAAGGTCACGCTCAGTCCGGATAAAAAAAACCTGTTCCTGACAATTTCCGTGTCCGAAGGAGACCAGTACAGAGTTGGAGATCTCAGTGTCTCGGGGAATACCGTCTTTTCAGATGAAGAGCTGTTTGAGAATGTAAAAACCGCCCCGGGGCAGATATTTGACAGAGGGGCCCTCAATAAAGATATTGACATGATAATCGAGCGTTACATGAACAGGGGATATGCGCGGGCGGATGTCAATCCCATGATTGATGTTAACAGGGAGGCAAAACTTGCTCATATCACCCTTGCCATCAGTGAGGGCGGCATATTCCGGATCGGGAGGATCAACATACTGGGCAATGTAAAGACCCGCGACAAGGTCATCAGACGCGAAATCAGGCTGGATGAGGGGGACATCTTTAATAAAAGCATGTTAAAGAGGAGCTATCAGCGAATCAGCAACCTCAATTACTTCGAGAGCGTAGACATAAAACCGGTGCCTAAAACAGAGAAACAGCTCATGGACCTTGATGTGGTAGTGGAAGAGAAAATGACCGGCATGCTCAGTATAGGCGGCGGGTACAGCTCCCTCGACAAGTTCATGATAACAGGGGAAATCACCCAGAGCAACCTGTTTGGAAAGGGCCTGTACCTGAAGTTAAAGGTGGATTTCAGCGCGCGAAGGTCCAATTACAATATATCCCTCAGAGACCCGTGGTTCATGGACAGGCCGCTTAGCGTATCGATCGGGGCTTACAATGAAAGTACGGATTACATTGACTATGACAAGAAGGCTTCCGGCGCATACATCGGCCTGGGTAAAGAGCTGTCCGAATACGTGGGAGGCAACATAAAGTATAAAATTGAGCAGAGTAAAATTACAAACGTATCAACAAACGCGTCCTCTCTCATAAAAGACCAGGAAGGCTCAAAGCTGACCAGCAGCATACATCCGTCAATCTGGAGAGATTCCCGGGACAGTTACATCGATCCTTCGGAGGGGTCAAAAAATGCACTGTATATATCACTGGCAGGATTGGGAGGAGACAACTATTTTTTTAAAGGGGTGGTTGATTCCTTGTGGTACTTCCCTGTAATATGGGAAACAACGTTCAGTATTCGTGGACGCTATGGATATGCCACCGGATACAATAACAGGGAGCTTCCGCTTTACGAGCGTTTTTACGTTGGCGGTATTAATACCATCAGGGGCCTCGCGTTTGGCGATGCCGGCCCGAGAAATAAAGAGGGTGAAAAAATCGGCGGTGTCGAGGAGCTGATATTTAATTTTGAATTTATCTTCCCGATTTCGAAAGAAGCAAAGCTTAAGGGAGTTCTGTTTTTTGATTACGGCAGCGCATTTGACAATGATGAAGGCTATAATTTTACTGTCAGCAATATGAGACAGACCGTGGGGGCCGGGGTGAGATGGCTGTCTCCCTTCGGACCGCTGAGACTCGAGTGGGGTTTTAATATCGATCCGAAGGAGGATGAGGCAAGTGACAAGTTTGAGTTCTCCATGGGAGGAATATATTGATATTACAAATATATAAATTTAAGGGGGTTTCATGAAAAAAATCATACTTCTTATTATTGCGGCATCATTGGTCGCATTCAGTGTACACGCAGCAGAAGTCAAGATCGGATATATTGACCTGCAGAAAATTATGACTTCATCAGACCAGGGCAAAGAGGCAATGAGAACTCTGGACAGCATTGAAAAAGCAAAAAACGCCCTCATTAGCGAAAAGGTTAATGCCATAAAGAAACTCGAGGAAGAGCTCACTAAACAGGCGGCCGTTCTGAATCCTGAAACAAAACTCAAAAAACAGCAGGAACACGAAAAACTGATGGCCGAATATCAGCGGATGCGGAGGGACCGCGATGAAGAATTGAAAAAAAATGAAGCGGAATTCATCCAGAAGATAGTCCTTGATGTTACAAAGCTCCTTGTAAAAATTGCCGAGGAAGAGGGGTATACCGCCATCCTTAATGAGGCAGGCGTAGTGTATATTCCCGAGGAATTCAACCTGACCGAAAAGGTGATGAAGCTGTTTAACGAAGGCTCCGATAAACCGGTCGATAAATAATGTCTCTTCAGGGGCCATGAAACTTAAAGAATTAGCTGAACTTATAGGCGGCAGGATATCGGGTAATCCCGATATAGAGATCACCGGGGTAGCCGGTATCAGCGATGCACAAAAAGGGGACATTTCATTTGTCTCGGACAAAACAGGGGCGCCTGCCGCTCCCGTAACGGATGCTTCCGCTTTAATCGTAAAAAAAGCGATAAAAGAATCCCCGATCACCATGGTCGTTGCGGATAATCCCCAGCATGCATTTGCGCGGGCGCTCGAAGTTTTTCATGTAAAACCATACACAGCTTCAGGGGTCAGCGAGGAGGCCTTCATCGGCAGTAATGTCCGGATGGGAGAAGGAGTTTCAGTCTATCCAAAGGTATATGTGAGCGATAATACGATAATCGGGACGGGGGTGACTCTCTCTCCCGGGGTTTTTCTGGGGGAAGGTGTGACAATAGGGGACGGCTCATTCATTCACCCCAATGTAACAATCAGAGAAAAGGTAACGGTCGGTAAAAACGTCATAGTGCATGCCGGCGCGGTTATCGGATCGGACGGCTTCGGATATGTCCCTGATAAAGGGAGACACTACAAGATACCCCAGGTCGGCAGCGTTATAATTGACGACAACGTCGAGATCGGAGCAAATGCCTGTATTGACAGGGGCACAACAGGAAACACCGTTATAGGCAGCGGCACAAAAATCGACAATCTCGTACAGATCGCCCATAATGTAAAAATCGGCGAGCATTGCATCATTGTTGCGCAGGTGGGTATCAGCGGGAGTGTGGAAGTTGGTGACGGGGCAATACTGGCAGGACAGGTCGGGGTACGGGACCATGTCAAGATAGGCAGTCATGCCATAGTAGCGGCACAGGCCGGCATAGCAGGGGACATCCCTGACGGACACGTGTATTCCGGGACTCCCGCCATCCCTCACAAGACATCACTTCGATCACAATATATTTATGCCAGGCTGCATGACTACATAACGCGTTTGCAGCAAATAGAAAAAAAGCTAAACAGGGAGGAGCAGTCAGATGATGAACATTCGTGAAATTCAAAACATCCTGCCGCACCGATATCCATTTCTTCTCGTTGACAGGATTATTGAACTGGACCCGAACGAGAAAGCCATTGGTTACAAAAATGTAACGGCCAACGAACATTTTTTCCAGGGTCACTTTCCCGGTTACCCGATTATGCCCGGAGTGTTAATTGTGGAAGCCATGGCCCAGGTGGCAGGAATTCTGGCTTTTCACTCCGGGGCACAGGGCAAGTCCGTCTATTTTATGAGCATTGAAAAGGCGAAGTTCAGAAAACCGGTCGTCCCTGGAGACCAGCTCCGTTTTGAAGTCAGTGTACTGCAGCACAGAAACAAGGTATGGAAATTTGCCGGGCAGGCGCTTGTTGACGGTCAGGCAGCTTGTGAGGCTGAATTTACCGCAATGGTAACGGAAAAGGAACTCGACAATGGCTAAACCTAAAATTCACCAGACCGCGATTATCGACAGAAAGGCCAAATTTTCAGAAGGCGTGGAAATCGGGCCATACTGCATTGTAGGCAAAGGAGTAAAGCTCGGCAGAAATACCAGACTTATATCCAATGTATTTATTGAAGATACGGAAACTGGCACCGGCTGCACAATATATCCATTCAGCTCAATCGGTCTTCCCCCCCAGGACATCAAATACAAAGACGAGAAAACCAGTGTATTTATCGGTAATGATAATATTATCCGTGAATACACATCCATACATCGGGCCTCCGTGGATGGAGACGGAGTAACAAGGATTGGAGATAATAATTTTTTAATGGCCTATGTCCATATAGCCCATGACTGCCGGGTTGCAAACAGCGTGGTCATGGCCAATGTCACGACCCTTGCCGGCCATGTCACGGTAGAAGATTATGTCTTTATAGGCGGACATGTGGCCGTACACCAGTTTACAAGGATCGGCGCCTATGCCATGATAGGCGGCTTCAGCGCAATTCCGCAGGACATCCCGCCCTATACGACTGCCGCAGGGGACCGGGCCAAGCTTTATGGTTTAAATACAGTCGGCCTGAAACGCCAGAACTTCACCGACACCCAGATAAAGGAACTGAAGCATGCCTACAAGATACTGTTCCGCAGCAAGCTGACACTCAGAGAGGCGATAGCCCTGTTAAAGCAGGACGGACAACTCTCTGAGGAAACCGGCATTCTCATTGACTTTATCGAGAAACACAAAAGAGGAATATGCCGCTGAAGACGGCGGCAGAGTCCGGACCGCAAAAATGCCTTGCCCTTATAGCAGGAATGGGCCGGCTGCCTCTGGCCGTGGCATCTGAAGCAAAAAAAATGGGTTATAAAGTAGTGGCCCTCGCACTCCAGCCTCCTGCCGATGAATCACTCAAGCCCGTTGCGGATGATTTCTACAAGATACGCATAGGCAGTTTCGGCAGGCTGCTCTCCCTGCTGAAAAAGCTGTCCATTACCGAAGCGGTCATGGC
>JAJRVB010000050.1 GCA_024277515.1 Nitrospirota bacterium
AGAGATTGCCAGTTCTTTTATCTCTCCTTCTCCCACGACCGGTATTTCAACTCCGATGTCTCCCTCTCCAACACTCTTCACACCCCTGTTAAGGATAAGGATTGGCCGCAGTATCCTTCGTGCCATGAGGAGGCCGAGCAGTATGCCGCCGAAAATGACTGCTGATGCAAGGAAAAAGAGCTTGTTTTTCAGGTCTGCCAGTGTTGTATTCAGGGGTCTTTTTGTCATGCTTATCCTGAGAAATCCCATTGTTCCGCGGGAGTCATCATAGACAGGAAGGCTGAAATAAATTACAGGCAGTACGCTGTCTTCCCTGATATCAATGTTTTCCGACAAGGCCTTGAAGTCAAGAGGCGGGGGGGCGATGTCCTGATATGTCTCGTCCTTGTACGCCTGCTGGAGGAACTCCTTGTTTTTGTCGTACACTTCAATGGACACCACGAGACTTTCACTGCTTTTCATGGGGCCTGACAGGTGTGACCCGAGCTCATCGGGATTTTCATGCAGAAGAGGGTTTATAAGGCTGTGGGCTATAAATTCAGCAAGATACCTGCCTTTGCTCCGGAGATCTGCTTCCAGTGTCTTCCGCTCCTCCATCAAAATAAACCAGCCAACAGCTATTATTGCAGCGGCAATGATAACAGCAATGGAGACGGAGATACGAAAGGCTATACTGTCAAAGATTTTTTTCAGTCTCATGGAACATAGGAAGCGCCGGTATAATTATTCCGGGATTAATTATAACTGATTCAATATATATTATGACAGCTTCCCTGTTTTCATATTATAATGAATTTATTATTACCACTACCCCTCTAAATCTCCCCTTATAAAGGGGAGACTTTAAACCACTCCCGTTATAGTAGCCGGTCAGGCGTGTATGTTATATTTAAATAATGTTAAGCAGTGTGAAATTCAAGATAACAATTATTGCATTTCTTATCATTTCTCTCATCATGGTGCTGTCTACGTGGAGGGACATAAGGGGCACGGAGCAGAAGCTGCTTGACACTCAGAAAGAAAAGGTCGTGCTGCTTTCCGAGAGGATATCACACAGCATCATGGTCCTCATGCTAAAGAACAAATGGAAGGACCTGCAGGCATTTATTGAAGGCCTCACAAGGGATTCCGGCGAGATCGGGGGTATACGCGTTTATCATCCTGAAAGCGGGCTGATCGTCGCTTCTTCATCCAGAACCGATATCGGGACGAAGATAACCACCCATGACGATGAGATGTTGAAAAAAAAGGAGATAAAAAATGCATATCTTACAGAGAAGAACGGACTGCGCTATGCGTCCAAGCTCTCGCTTATCCATAATCAGACCGCCTGTAACAGGTGCCATGGTCCGGAAAAAGAGGTGCTGGGTGTACTGGGAGTAGACATCTCTCTTGCTGATGTATATGCCTCCATAGATGAACTCAAGGCCGAGCATTTCATAGACGCCCTTATCGGGTTTATGCTTATAGGCGGCGGGCTTATGCTGGTCATAGGACTGCTGATAGACCGCCCTGTAAAGAGAATGATCCGCACTATCCGGAGGATTGAAGGCGGCGACCTGACAGCGCGGATGGATGAAGACAAAAAAGATGAATTCGGATTGATGGCAAAGAGTTTTAACAGAATGCTCGAGTCGCTCGAATCGGCCAAGCAGGAGATTGAAATGTGTCATGCGGATCAGATGCAGCGGGCGGCGAAACTTGCGTCTCTTGGTGAGATTATTTCCGGGATTGCCCATGAAATCAAGAATCCCCTTACGGGAATCAGCTGCGCGGTCCAGGTGCTGCAGCTCGAAATGGCCGGAGACGACAGCAAGAGAGAAGTGACGACTGAGATACTGAATCACATCAGGAGACTTGACAGGACGGTAAAGGACTTATTGAATTACGCAAAGCCGAAGCCACCCAGCTTCTCTCCGCATCAGTTGGAGGACATCCTGAACAAGGCTGTTTTTTTTGTATATCCAGAGGCGAAAAAGCACAATGTCAAAATAGATACGGACCTCATGGGGGAGGTCCCGGATGTGATGATGGACTCTGATCAGATGCAGCAGGTGTTTCTGAACCTGATGATCAATGCGGTGCAGGCCATGCTGCACGGCGGGGCGCTAAAGATCACCATCTCAAAGACCGACAGGGAAATGCCGGAGAATGATAAAATAATGGAACTGCTTCCTGCGGAGGGCGCGGTGAAAATTGATTTTACGGATACGGGCAAGGGAATAGATGCAGAATATCTTGACACGATTTTTGACCCCTTCTTCACAAAAAAGTCGAAGGGGACCGGGCTCGGCCTTGCAATAAGCAGGAGAATCGTGCAGGAGCACGGGGGGGAAATAGTGGTGAAAAGCGGGGTTGGCACAGGGAGTAAATTTACGATATACTTGCCGGTAATGCGCGGGGGAAAAAACGCATAACTGAAGAATTTATATGTTGTCCGGAGGATGATTGGTCCAGAGCAAGATCCTTGTCATTGATGACGAGGAATTTATAACGAAAAGCCTCAAGCAGCACCTTGAAAAAGAGGGGAGCGAAGTTTATACGTCCTCTACCGGAGAGGAAGGGCTGGAAATGTTCAGGGCCGAGGCCCCCGATATTGTCCTCCTGGACCTCAATATGCCTGGTATCGGCGGCATCGAGACGCTGAAGTCGCTGAAAAAGCTGAGCAGTGATGTTATCGTCATCATCATTACGGCCCACGGAGATATCGAAACCGCGGTCTCCGCCATAAAGCTCGGTGCATATGATTTTGTGGAGAAGCCCTTTGAACTCGACAGGATGTCGGTCATCGTCAGGAAGTCGATGGAGACGGTGCATCTCAAAAGGGAAGTCAATTTTCTGCGGGAAGAAAAGTTCGATGCCTATAATTTTAATAATATAGTCGGCGCGTCCGCTGCCATGAACGATATCATTGTGCTTGCAAAAAAAGTGGCGGAAAGCGATGCAAATACCATCCTTATCCAGGGGGAAAGCGGGACAGGAAAGAGCCTGCTCGCGCGGGCCATACATTACCACAGTCCTCGCGCGTCAGAGCCGTTTGTTGAAATAACCTGCACCGCCATACCCGAGGCGCTTATTGAAAGCGAGCTTTTCGGCCATGAAAAGGGCGCTTTTACCGATGCAAAGGTCTCAAAGAAGGGGCTCTTTGAAGTGGCGAACGGGGGGACGATTTACCTCGATGAAATAGGAGACATCAAGCTCTCTGCTCAGGCCAAGCTGCTCCGGGCGCTTGAAGAAAAGACCTTCAAGAGGATAGGGGGACTCAGGGATGTAAAGGTGAATGTGAGAATTGTGGCAACCACAAACAAGAAAGACCTCGAAGGGGCCGTCAGGGACGGGAGTTTCAGGGCGGACCTTTATTACAGGCTTAAGGTGTTCCCGATATTTATCCTTCCCCTGAGGGAAAGAACTGAGGACATCATCCCTCTCGCAATGCATCATATCAAGAGATTCAACAAGGAATTCAGGAAAAATGTAGAGGAGATATCCCCTGATGCTGAAAAGCTGCTTCTGGACTACCCATGGTTCGGGAATGCGAGAGAACTCAGAAATGTTGTCGAGAGAATATGCATACTTGAGGACACGGATGTCATTCATCCCGAGCACCTCCCTGCGGAAATCATTGATTACGTTGATACGGAATCGGCAGAAGGCGTATCAATAGACCTGCCGAGTGAGGGGCTTTCCCT
Source organism: Nitrospirota bacterium (assembly GCA_024277515.1). Lineage (GTDB taxonomy): Bacteria > Nitrospirota > Thermodesulfovibrionia > UBA6902 > UBA6902 > JAJRVB01. The sequence goes on from JAJRVB010000050.1 coordinate 3,690, forward strand.
GAAGCATGTGGAAAAACAGCTGATAGTTCAGGCGATAAAAAAGGCCGATAATAATCAGACCAGGGCAGCCAAACTCCTCGGCATATCACGGGACGCCCTAAGATACAAGATGCAGAAATTCAAACTGCTCTGATACGGATACGTCAGAAGAACGGGTTTAAATATAGTATTTCATTATTTGAGTATAAATAACTCCACTTTTTTATGAAAAAAGGATATAATTCAGGTTATAATCATAATAAGCTTGTCTCTTACCCGTTGTACTAAATATAAAATCTGGGTTATAATTCTCAAATGCGCAAAATAACACACTGATGAATAGGACAAAGAATCAGTGTGAGGGTGGAATATTAAAATTATTTTTTTAAATTTCCTTTTTTTACGGTTAGTAGCTGTATCGACATCCAGACTTAACTCTGTCGGACCTGACACTGGCATATGATTTGCGTGTTTATTTTTCAGGTAAGATGCCGGGTTAAGGTAATTAACATATAAAACTGAGTTGAGAGCTTATTTTTTATAGAAATGGAGGGAGACCTGAAAAGATGAGAAAAAAATTTAAAACAAAGGAGGTAGTGAATATGAAAAAAACAATCTTAACGATGTTTCTCCTGTTCCTGTCGGTTGTGCTGATATATGGATACGCTGATGCGATTTCAGGTGTATGTTCCAACTGTCACACCATGCATAACAGTCAGGACGGTGCAGCAGTGGCCGTTGGCGGCCCTAATGAGCAGCTGCTTAATGCCGGTTGTGTAGCATGCCACACGACCGCAACAGGACAGACCAGCTCATATGGCGCCCCGGCAATCCTGCATACGACCGCTCCGACAACTCAGGGTCAGACCAGTACCCTTGCAGGCGGAGACTTTTACTGGGTAAACGCAGATGAAACCGCGAATGCGGCAAAAGGGCACAATGTCATCGACCTTTCAGGCGTTACCGGCCCTGACGCGAATATGCCGGGCACAGGACTGACCCCTCCGGGCTGGGACCCTGTGGCAACCGGGACGAGTTTCCCGGCCGGCCAGGTAGCGGGCGGTGAGGCCACATGGACGAGCCAGCTTACATGTGCAGGCACATATGGCTGTCATGGAGACCATGCATCTGCGGGCAGTTTCCCTGGGATGACAGGGGCCCACCACAACAACACCGGCGGGACATCGACCCAGGCCTCTACAGCCGATACTACAGGTAACAGCTTCAGGTTCCTCTGGAGGATTAAAGGACGCGAAAAAGCGAACCGGAACTGGACTCAAACAGCAACGCTACATAATGAATATTATCGCGCCAACCTCACGGTTGACAGGCGCGCGGGCGGACTGGCTGCTTACGGTACCAGGGACACCATCAGTTTTCTCTGTGCCCAGTGTCACGGGGTATTTCACAGCACGATCGATTC
>JAJRVB010000051.1 GCA_024277515.1 Nitrospirota bacterium
TACAGTATCAACTGACCACAGCGGTAAACCCTCCTGCCGGAGGCAGCATCAGTCCGGACTGTTCCGCAGGATGCCTGTATGACAGCGGGACAGCGGTAGTATTGACTGCAGCGGAGAACGCCGGCTATTTCTTCGATAACTGGACAAACTGTGACTCTGCATCGAATAATATCTGTACCGAGATAATGGACGCTGATGATACTTTAACCGCCGGTTTCCAGGTATGTTATGGGCCTGTCAGGATTGCCGGTCCGTCTCCGGTTTACTATGCTGATCTCCAGGCAGCCTATGATGCGGTTTCCGACGGGGGGACTATTCAGGCCCGGGAGGAGGTCTTTGGTGCCGACCTTGATGTAAATCGTCCCGTATCAGTAACCATTGAGGGGGGGTATGATTGTAACTATTCATCTGTGACAGGCAGTACAACATTCAACGGCACAATGAGTATAATCAACGGATCGGTAACAATCGGGGATTTCATTTTCGGGAATTAGGAATATCCGGCATTCATCTGTCTTTTCCGCAGTTGCTTGCAGGGGTAATTCATGAATTACCCCTACGCTGTGTCTTACGATGATTCCAGCTTCATCTTTCTGGTGAACAATTATAAACGACTATTTTAGAAATGTAACTATTTGATAAGTAATGAGTGTTAAGCCTTTTACTCGTTACTCATCACTGTTTTTATTATCACCATACGGTTTTTATTGAGGTCAGCTTATGAAGGGTTTTATCTTTTGTTATTATAGGTAGATTGAGGTATTTTGCTGTTGAGGCAATTATTTTATCGTGCAGTTCAGGGATGTCTTTCAGATCGATCATTTTCTGGAGAACGGGGTAATCGAGAGATATGATGACAAAATTTTCACTATCGTGCAGCTTCCTGAATAATTCTTTAAAGTCAAAGGAGACGCGTTTTTTATCAAAGATGCTTAGTGCTTCTGCAATGACGATTGATGGGATAAAAATGACATTTTCACCCTCTTCACATTTTTCAAAGATTTCAGAAGCCTTTGGACCAATTTTCGGACTGTCTATGAACCACCAGATGAGGGCGTGGGTGTCTGTTAAAAAATTCATAGGAGGGTCAGATTCCGGTTTTGCTGTAAAGAGACTTTTTGGCAGAAGTTATATCTTTGTCAGAAATGTCCGAACCTTTAAGAATTCCTTTAAGCTTTAGGATCTTTTTCCCGGAGGAGGTAAGTTTAGTGAGTACAGAGAGTTTTAATTTCATAACTTCTTTCTCAATGGTCTCTATTTTATTGAGTATGTCGGCATTGCTTTTTAGTGCGGTTTGTTTCATGGCAGTTGTTTCCTGTTTAATAAACTCAATAATCGAATTTTAACATAGGGATAATTATGCTGTCAAAAAAACAGTTATGAGTAATGAGTTCCGAGTGCCGGGTAATGAGTATGGAGTTAAGAAATTTGAAGATTTGATTGTTTGGCAGAAGGCGCGGAAATTGACAATATCTATTTATTCCGCAAGGTGTTAGAAGAGTATCGTGATGTGCCTTTAACCCTTGAAGCCGCAAAGGTGGACATTTTGAATGCCGGGGATAAAGACCTTCTTGATATTCAGCGACTTCCTTTTAAGCTGGAGATTATGACTCCTGCTGATTATATTCCCCCTCATTTCTTCACTTCTTTCGTTAATCTGCAATAACGTATAGATATATACATTTTATATCCTCCGAGGGAGAATCGTAAACCCCTCCTTCTTTGCGGCAGAACGCAGTCTGTTATCAAGACAGATAAACTGGTAACCCCCCGGAAGTTTATTTGCCCAGATCAGGGCAGCAGCAAGTTGAAGGGAGTCAGCGGCTTTCAACGGATGTGTATTCAGCAGACGGATTGCCGTATTTCTTACGTCATCACCGGGTTCAATCTCGCTCCATGAATCCGACAGGATAGATAATACGTTGTGGACCTGCTCTTCCCCGGAAGAATCCAGAAATCCTTTGCGATTAAGGCGTGCAAAAGCTGAATGGCACTCAATTCCCGTACCCCACCATACGATCAATGCACCGTCTTTCTTTACGAGATCGAGCATGCTTTTCGAGTGATTCTCTTCAATGCAGAGAGGGAGCACGGCTGAAGCATCCCAGAACATCATCGGCCCTGTTCCCTCTCCTTCAGGAGATTTTGAAGCGCGCGCCCCTTTTTATCTGCAGGTCTCTTTGCCTTCCAGAATTTTTTGCCTACATCCTCTGCCCCTATCCTGACAAGACCTGCCTTTTCCAATGTCATAAGGTGCGCTGGTATTGATGATTCATCTCTTCTTAAAGGCACTATCTTGGCTATTGCCTTTCCTCGCTCGGTTATCAGCACTTCTTCCCCTGACTTTACCTTCAGAAGGTATTCACTCAAAGACGCCTTGAGCTTGGAAATTGCCGTTGTCTCCATAGAAATCCTCCATAGCATATGTTATATGACTATATTAGTCATTTAGATATAACCTGTCAAGTCATATTAAATTATTTCCACGGAAGTCCAACGTGTTGATAACGTGCGGATGGTGACTAAAATCCCTGGACAGGGGCGGGCGTAAAGGTCAGTATGAATATTACGAGCGAGAGCCATCCCACCAGTTTTCTCTTTGTATCGAGCTGGATATAGGGATAGACAACGGGGGGATGTCTGTAGCCGAGGATAATCATGAGTACGGCCCATATTAACCAGCCGGGCCAGTACATGATGCCGAGTATCACCAGGACAGGTAGTGTCCCTTTTGAAATCCACTCATGCTTCTTCCCAAACAGGGCGTATATAATATGACCGCCGTCAAGCTGTCCGATCGGCAGTAAATTAAGAGATGTAACCA
>JAJRVB010000052.1 GCA_024277515.1 Nitrospirota bacterium
GATAGTTCCTTGCATGCTAAATGAACTACCAAGAAGATAAAAGAAATTGACGAATAACGAATAGCGAATAACGATTGACGAAATAAAAAGTTCGTCATTCCTTGATCGTCAATCGTCATTCTCCGTTCATCCTCTTATCAAAGGACCTGGCGGCGTTACATGATAAAAAGATTTCGGGCCTCAAATGACCATGATGGTTGCCCTTGCATTTCTCATTCAGCAGCAGTCAGCGGTCTGGTTTGCCGGTCTGAACAAGAAATACGGTTTTTTTACGGCATAACTGAATTATGGGTGGTATGTGGTGCATTTTTTATTCTTTACTGTCAGGCAAAACATATTTATACCCTATCCACACTGCAAGGGAAAATAACAGCGCCCCGGAAATAATACTGACAATGTAACCCGCGTCTTTGGGTGAATCCTCCATAGCATGACGCATGTAAAATTCCGCATCCGCAAACAGCTCCACCTCTGTATAGTCATAAAGATTTGCCTCTATGCCTCGTTCCTGAATTACACTATTTACAGACTTCATGTAGGGCAGTCCCAAAATCCAGGGGGCGATGACAGAGACAAATATAAATATGAGGAAAATTCCGGACAAGAGAGATGCCCACCGGTGCAGCACTCCCCTGCCCGCGTCTCTTACGGGGGCAGGGGAAGTGAGAGCAGCATTCACTGTTGTACTGACTTTACAGTTTACGTCTTTCATATTACTATTTAACCAGCATCTGGAGCGCAGGGTCAATCTTTGGAAGAATCTCAGGGAATACCTTGTAGAACATGATATAAGCCATCAGTAATGTCAGCGCCAGATTCAGAGACTGCCCGCAGACATAAAGAATAAACGGCTTTCCGCCATGAAAATGCTCTTTAATCTCGCGGAAGTTCGTTGCCAGGCCGATACTCACAAAGGCCAGACAGAAGAACCATCCCCTGAAAATATCACTCATTCCTTTAATGACCCCCTGCTTTATCACTGTATTGCTGATATCTCCACCAAAGGACGCATCCGCAAGAGAGAATATAATTGACGCAGCGATAAAACCGATGACGAATTTTGGAAAGCGGTACCAGACCTCCATACCGCCGATCTTTTTGTCGGTCTTTGAAACTTCGACCCTGGTGGTCCAGTAAATGGCAACAAGAAAGGCGATCACTCCAATCAGGATATTCTGGATCATCTTGATAGTCGCCGCCACATACAATGCCGTGTCACCCAGAAACGCCCCTGCCGCTGCAACAGCGCCTGTAGCGTCGATGGTCCCTCCCATCCATGCACCGCCCAGGACCTGGACCATATCGGCCGGGAAAAACCCCTTGATAACCGCCGGCATGACTATCATCATGATAGATGTAAATACAAGAGAAAGCCCGACCGCAAGGGTCAGCTCCTCTTTCTTCGCCCTGCAGGCAGCAGCGGTCGCAATTGCAGCTGACACACCGCAGACCGACATGTCGGAACAGATAGTGGCATTCAGCTCTTTAGAGGTTATCTTTAGAATTTTCTGTCCGAACCAGAAAGTGGTAAGCCAGACAGTGGGGGTTACTACCCATGCTACAAATATCCCCGGCTGACCAATTGCTACGAGTTTCCCGAATAATATCTTCGCTCCCAGTAATACCAGTCCTGTCTTGATAAAGTATTCGGTCTGGACAGCGGGTTTTACCCAGCCAGGCGTTCCCACGGTATTGCTTATCAACATACCGATAATAATGGCCCAGGCAGCGTAACCTATTCCCAGCCCCTTGATAGTCGTCTGGTTTGCCATCATAAAGGCAAGGCATGCTATAGCGAAAACAAAAAGAAACCCCTTAAAGAATTTACCAAAGGACTGCCCCATCGCCGCCATACCTATACCAAAAAAGACGGCCATGCCTATCATAAGCACTACCAACTGAAAGATCTGATTGTGGGCTTTATATACCGGGAGCCCTTTCTTCTTTAAACCGCTTACAATCTGCTTTTTGTCCCGCCAGTCCTTTATGGCTGTTATTGCGGCATTATTCAGCCCGCTGTCCTGATAACCGGCCGCCCTGGCTGCTGCATCCGCCACTTTTGCGCGCTTATAGGCGCTCTTTTCCGCTTTCTTTGCATCATTATATCTGTTCACCAGGCCCGATTCCTTCTTTACAGCCGACGCCTGGTCTTTGCTCATGAAAAAGGCATTCAGGGGATTAGTCGTCCACTTGTGCGGCTTTGCGGTCCATTTTTTAATTGTGCTCCCAATTGTTGATTTTTTTGCCTGAAACTTCTTTTTCCTGTCTTTTGCTTCATAAAATGCAACTGTTGGAAAAGGGTTTTTCTTCTCTTCCTCTATTATCCTGTTCTGCTCCTCAATAACAGTGCGTGGATATGCCGTCTTTATCTCCTTGGTCTTTTTATCCTTGTAATCATAAGAGCTTCCCATAGGGAAATAAATAAGCGCCCCTGCTATAAGGATAGCGAAGCCAAGCCAGATGGCCCAGTAATCCTCCTTTGTCCATAAATCCGAAATCCTGCCCTCTCCCGAATCGACAATAACGTCTGATGCTCCCTCTTCAATACTCGTAACTTTTCTTCCGGTTTCATCCGGAGATTGATCAACCGGCATATATACCTCCTTCTTGTATTAAAGGTTTCAAGCTAAATTGTCCCGAACGGGACAATTTATTAAATGAGCTGTCCATATCAGGACATTTACATACATTTTCATATTCGCCTACAAGACAATCACCCTGTCACATTCATGATGCATCATGGCATTGTCATACTGACTGCCGCGTGATATTGCCTCCGGGATTCCTTCGGTCACGGCCCCGAACATCTTTGCATTATGGTCGCAGTAACTCATTTTGACACCTCTGAGTCTGCACAGATCCGTATATTCAGAATTCCGGAGCAGCCTTGTTCCAACATCCATTGTGAAGACGAACACATCATGGCCCCTTTCCACTGCCGCCTCTGTAAGTCCTGTAATTTCACTCAGGTGCCTGTCCGTATTCACCAGTATCCCGAATTTCATGTCACCGCCTCCATTGATCGACATTGTTATTACCAGAAAATCAACTTTTCACTTTTTTCTAAGAGTTCCATTATCCTCAGGTAGTTTCTATTTTCCCTGAGATCTATTACATCCACATGATGGGTCTTCCTGTGAATGTCCATAAATTTTGTGACTGTTTCATCAGGTTCTTCTTTTAAGAGATAAAGTATCCGCATACCCGGTCCTCCTGGTTTTATTTAATAAGGAATGATCAGGTCGTATTCAAGGAGCCTCTCCGCTATCTCTTCAGAAGAAAGGTATTGCAACCCATCGTTTGCCCTGAGATTTGTATAAATATTCATATCCATATCTTTCATGGTCTCGATATTTGTGCTGTTTTCTTCAGTGTCTTCCAGATTCCTGTCGAGTATATACACGTCAATAATGTCATCCATAAGAATCAGGCCGAGGGCCATCCTCAGGGCCTCCCTCTGCCTGGCCCTTGTGAGCAGGGCTATCCTTTTTGCCATTTCCGTATCCTTCAAAGTAGAGCGTGGAGGTTGAAACATTACGTTTTGAATAATAGAAGCAATAAATATACCAGCAGGAAACTGCAATAATTCTCATTAATTGAATACAGATAAACAGGAGTAACTGTCCAGAATCGGACAGAACTGTCAGGGGGACTCTCTTACTTCTTTACAATAAAATTGATCAATCCGTCTTCTTCTATTAATTCGAGAAACTCATAACCTTCCTGCTCACATAATGAAGGTATCGATTGTCTGGTCGTGATATCATTGGTAATTATCCGGACGGTTTTACCTTTTTTTATTTCTTTAAGGGTCTTGCCTGTCATAACAGTCGGCACAGGGCATAAAAGACCCCTGACATCCAGGACCCTGTCAATTTTTTTCTTTTTCATCATCACCTTTCAACGCAAAAACTCCTCATATAAATACTATACAAGTTCCGTACCAGAGAACGTTTTCACATACAATAATATAGTATAATTAATTATAGATTATCATGCTGGCATACAAGTTGCAAAATAACGTATGCTTTTAGTAGTGTAAAATTATCAGGACTGTTTTATAAGCCGGCTTAAGCTTACAGTATGATAACGGGATGGATGTCCTATCATATAAC
>JAJRVB010000053.1 GCA_024277515.1 Nitrospirota bacterium
CAGCTTCGAAGCATCAGTGTCTGCCGCCCCGGTTTATCGGGGTAACGGGTACGAACGGAAAGTCGACTACAGTTACATTGATTGACCTTATGCTCAGGGAGTCCGGACTCCGCAGTCTGCTGGGGGGGAATATCGGGAATGCCCTTACGGAAGAATTGCTGAAGTCAGGGATAGGCAGTGACGGGCCGGAAAAGGAATATGACTTTATAGTCGCAGAGATATCGAGCTTTCAGCTTGAGTCCATATTGCATTTCCGACCCCGCGTAGCGGCCATACTGAATATAACAAATGATCATCTTGACCGGTATGAAGGCATGAATGATTACATAAAGGCAAAGGCAAGGATTTTTGAGAACCAGACCTCTGAAGATTATTTAATCATGAATGCGGATGATCCTGTTGTCATGCAGATGATGGCCGAAGTCCGGGAGGACGGGGATAAAAGGCCGAAGATTCTTTTCTTCAGTCGTCTGAAGGAAATTGACGGGATCTATGTGAAGGACGGAGTTGTGTATGTTAACTTTTCAGGCGGTTCTCCCTATCCTCTCGTCTCAGTCGAAGAAATAAAAATCAGGGGGGCCCATAATCTCGAAAATGCCATGGCAGCGGCCCTGTCCGCCCTGATCTCTGGATGCTCTCCCGCGGATGCAGGAAATGTATTGAGGAGTTTTCCCGGGCTCGAACACAGGCTTGAATGGGCCGGGGAAGTCAATGGTGTCCGGTTTATCAATGATTCAAAAGGCACAAACGTCGGTGCTGTAGCGCGTTCTCTCGAGAGTTTTGACAATATCATCCTGATTATGGGCGGCATGGACAAGGGCGGCGACTTTTCGGTACTGAAAGATCTCATAAAAAAGAAAGTCAGGGCGCTTGTCCTTATGGGTGAGGCAAAGGAAGCAATTGCTGACGCCGTAGGCGCTGTGACTGATACATGTGAAGCTGCCGGTCTCAGGGAGGCGGTTGAGCTGTCTTTGTCAAAGGCATCATCAGGTGATGTGGTTCTGCTGTCTCCTGGTTGTGCAAGCTTTGATATGTTCAGGGATTTTGAGGACCGGGGAAATAAATTCAAGGAAGCCGTAAATAAACTCAAGGATGAAACAGCGCGTAATGGCAGGTAAATATTCAGCAGTCAGTTACTGTCAATGTCATGGGGCATCGGCCGTGTATGCAGGGGTGAGGACGTGTATATAAACAGCGGACAGTCCCGGGGGTTACTAATTCCCATACTGATACTTGTCGGTATCGGGATTGTGATGGTCTACAGCTCTACGGCCATCATGTCAATCAGGGACAATGGGAGCGGTTTTCATTATTTATGGAAACACCTTTTTACAGTATGCATCGGGACCGCAGTCATGATGTTTCTTTCGAAAACAGATTATCAGAAATTAAGGCCGATGGTGTATGTCCTGCTGGGACTCTCCCTGGTGCTGCTGCTGCTCGTATTTCTGCCTGGCATCGGGATTTCCGCCAATGGAGCGAGGAGATGGCTGAGGTTATGGCCTACTACATTTCAGCCTTCAGAACTCGTGAAAGTAGTCATGGTCATCTTTCTTGCAGACTATATGGACAGGAACATCCACCGGATGAAGGACTTTCGTTACGGTATTCTGATACCGGTAGGCACGATGCTGCTTTTTCAGCTAATTCTTCTCAGCCAGCCCGATTTCGGGGCGGTCATGAGCCTGGGGATACTCACGGTAGGTCTCCTGGTACTGGGCGGGGCACGGCTGATTCATATCGGGGCTTTAATGCTCTTTGCATTGCCGGCTGTTTATCTGCTTATTATGACCTCTGCGTATCGTGCAAAGAGGTTCATCTGTTTTCTTGACCCGTGGAAGGAGCCTTTTGACTGCGGATTTCAGCTCGTTCAGTCATTTATCGCCTTTGGGAACGGCCGCTTTCTGGGACTCGGTCTCGGAGGGAGCAAACAGAAACTTTACTTCCTGCCGGAAGTGCATACTGACTTTATCTTTTCTATCATCGGCGAAGAACTCGGCCTTGCAGGGGCCCTGTTTGTGCTGGGTGTTTTTGTCTGGGTCTTTGTGAAAGGGATCCAGGTGTCGACAAAGACGCGTGATCCGTACAGTTACTTCCTGACGATTGGATTAACCATGCTTATCGGGGTGCAGGCCATTATAAATTTTGCGGTATCAACAGGATTAATGCCGACAAAAGGGCTGCCCCTTCCTTTTATCAGCTATGGCGGCTCAGCGCTTCTTGTAAATATGGCTGCCGCGGGCATGCTGATAAATATTTCATTGAAAAATGAAAATACTTCTTGCAGCCGGACATCCCCTGACTTTGTGACGGGAGGGAACAGGCATGGATTACTCAGGGGGGGACGTGGAAGTTCCGGGAGGTACATACGACGATGAAAGTAGTCATCGCAGGCGGCGGCACAGGCGGACATCTATTTCCTGCAATAGCGATTGCAAAAGAACTGGGCAGGACGGTTCCTGATGTGAGAGTCACATTTGTCGGGACCGCGCGGGGTATCGAGGCGCGGATCATCCCAAAGGAAGGATTTGATATCAGGTTTATTCGTTCCGAGGGCATTGTAGGCAAAAACCTGTACAGGACCCTTGCTTCAACAGCAAAGGTCCCCCTCTCTCTCATGGATTCACGCAGACTGCTTATGGAAATAAAACCGGACCTGGTTGCCGGGGTGGGAGGATACAGTTCCGGACCGGTGATTTTATGCGCAAAGCTGATGGGCATCCCCGCGATTATCCATGAACAGAATACCATGCCGGGCCTTGCGAACAGGATTCTTGGAAAACTTGTTGATACCGTGGCCCTGACATATCATGAAAGCATCAAATATTTCCCGGAAGGGAAGACCTATCTGACCGGGAATCCCGTTAGGGAAGAAATCCTGAAGGGCAGCAGGGAGAGAGGTTACGAGCATTTCAGTCTTGCCGGGGACCGCTTTACCATATTCGTGTTCGGCGGGAGTTCCGGGGCGAGCAGTATAAATACGGCAGTAGGTGAGGCCCTCGCATATCTTGAGCCCCTTAAAGACAATATACAGTTCCTGCATCAGACAGGGGAGAGGGACTGCGATACGATGAAAGAGGTATACCGTTCCCGGGGATTCAGGGGTACGGTCATTCCCTTTGCGTATGAAATGGCGGACGCGTATGCAGTTGCAGACCTTATTATTTCAAGGGCCGGCGCTACCACACTTGCGGAGCTGACTGCTTGCGGAAAGGCGTCAATCCTTGTGCCCTATCCGTATGCTGCCGGCAACCACCAGGAAGTAAATGCACGAAAACTCTGGGACATGGGCGCTGCACAGATGATCCTGGACCGGGACCTTAACGGTAAAATACTTTCTGATCTTATCAAATATCTCCTTGATGACCCCGATGCAATTGGAGAG
>JAJRVB010000054.1 GCA_024277515.1 Nitrospirota bacterium
GGACATTTCAGAATGTTAAACTCTTTCATGGAATGACCGCCCTTGAGAATGTCATGATCGGCAGGCACAATCACAGCAGGTCAGGGTTTATCTCCGGGATGCTGCATCTGCCCTGGACATGGACCGAGGAAAAAATGATAAAGGAACGGTCTCTCGAAATACTTAATTCACTCGGCATATCCGGACTCTCCGCGACTGATGCAACGAGCCTCGCGTACGGACAGCAGAGAATCGTTGAACTCGCGCGGGCCCTTGCATGCGAACCGCAGCTGCTGCTGCTGGATGAACCTGCCGCAGGGCTGAATATGCGGGAAACCGTTCATATGGCCGGCCTGATCTCGAAAATCCGTGACCAGGGGATCACGATTCTCCTTGTTGAACATGACATGTCACTCGTGATGGACATCTCGGATGAGATCATCGTCCTGAGCTACGGCGAAAAGATCGCGGATGACGAACCTGCGGCAATTCAGAGAAACAGAGAAGTCATTCGTGTCTATCTGGGAGAAGAAGATGCTTAAGATAAGAAACCTCGAAACTTCCTACGGTAAACTCAGGGTCCTCAGGAGGATATCCATGCATGTCGGCGCCGGTGAAATCGTAACCATAATCGGGGCGAACGGCGCAGGAAAGAGCACACTTCTCAACACGATTTCAGGCCTTATTCCTGCAAAGTCTGGGGAGATGGATTTTAACGGCCGCAATATCCTGAAACTGTCTGCAGAAAAAATAGTGTTCAACGGCTGTTCCCTCGTTCCGGAAGGCAGACAGGTATTTGCCACGATGAGTGTGCGTGAAAACCTCCTGCTCGGAGGATATGTGATGCACCGGAGAAAACAGAAATATCTTATTAATGCAGAACTTGATAAAATATATGATATCTTCCCGATTCTAAAGGAAAGGGGCAGACAGCTTGCCGGAACTCTATCCGGAGGTGAACAGCAGATGCTCGCAATAGGCAGGGCATTAATGGCACAGCCGAAGATGATCATGATGGATGAGCCGTCCCTGGGACTTGCGCCGTTGATTATAAAAGACATATTTCGAGTCATACAGAAACTCAGGGACGCGGGCAATACGGTCCTGCTTGTTGAACAGAATGCAAAGGCCGCGCTTGCCATTGCCGACAGGGGATATGTCCTTGAGACAGGACGTATCATCGTTCAGGGGCCCTCAGAGGACCTGCTTTCAAACAGGGATGTGCAGAGGGCGTATCTCGGGAGAGACATTGATTCCGGGTTATAATAATTATGGAGGGTAACTATTCAGTTACAGGTAATAATATCAGACAATAAGAGATCAAATATAAAAAAGATAAGATCAAAATTATGGAAGGATTTTTATCATATAAATAAATCTCCTTAATTTTGATATTTGGTCTTTGATTTTTGCATTATCATGTTCGGATGATACCTGTAACTGAATAATTACTATGGAGGGCATTATGTACTGGGAAAAAGAAAAGGAATGCATGCAGAGGGAAGAGCTTGAACAGTTGCAGCTTGAAAGGCTTGAGTCAACACTGACAAGGGTCCAGATGAATGTCCCTTTTTACCGTAAAAAATTTGATGAAACGGGGATTGACACGGATAACGTGACCTCTATTGAAGACCTCCGCAAACTCCCGTTTACGACAAAAGAAGACCTTCGCGATAACTATCCATACGGCCTTTTTGCGGTCCCGCTCAGAGAGGTAGTCCGTGTCCACGCCTCATCAGGCACAACCGGCAGTTCAACAGTAGTCGGCTACACCAAAAATGATATAAAGTCCTGGTCAAACCTCACTGCGCGTGTGCTCGCAGCAGGAGGAGTTTCCAAAGATGACGTAGTCCAGATCGCGTTTGGATATGGTCTGTTCACCGGAGGGTTCGGTCTTCATTACGGCGCCGAACGTTTAGGCGCTTCCGTAATCCCGATATCGAGCGGAAACACCGCCCGGCAGATAAAAATCATGCAGGACTTCAGATCGACCGCCCTGATCTGCACGCCTTCATACGCCCTTTTGATTGCAGATACAATCTACGACAGGGGCATCAATATAAATACGCTTTCCCTGAAATACGGCCTGTTCGGCGGTGAACCATGGTCCGATGAAATGCGCAGGGAAATCGAGCAGAAGCTCAAAATCAGGGCAACGGACAACTACGGCCTGAGTGAGGTCATGGGTCCCGGAGTTTCGGGTGAGTGCGGCGAGCAAAACGGCCTGCATATCAATGAAGACCATTTACTTATAGAAATAATCAATCCCGATACGCTTGACCCGGTTCCTGACGGCGAGACCGGAGAACTCGTGATCACCACACTGACCAAAGAGGCCTTCCCGGTGATACGATACAGGACGCGCGACCTGACAAGGATCATTGCCGGGAACTGCGCCTGCGGCAGGACCTTCAGGAGAATGCAGAAAGTAATGGGCAGAGACGATGACATGCTGATTATAAAGGGAGTCAATGTATTCCCGTCCCAGATAGAATCGATCCTTTTTGATATTGAAGGAACGGAACCGCACTACCAGATTGTACTTGACAGGGATGATGGACTTGATAAAATGACCGTCCTTATAGAAGTAGAGGAATCTCTTTTCTTTGATGAGGTCAAAAAACAGAACGAGCTGGTGGAGCTTATCAAGAAAAGGCTCGCATCAGAACTCGGCATTTCAGTCAGCGTCAAACCTGTTGAGCGAAAGACGCTTGAGAGGTTTGAAGGCAAGGCCAAAAGGGTCATTGACAACCGGAGGATTTAACATATATGAACCCCGATATTACTGACATAAAAAAAGAAGTGCGGGACATACTGCCTGACATTATCTCTGTGAGACATCACCTGCATGCGCACCCTGAGCTGTCTCTCAAGGAATTCAATACATCCGCATATGTACGGGAACGTCTGGCAGGACTCTATGCAACGGTACTTCCACCGTTTCTTGCCACAGACGTAGTGGCTGTGCTGTCCGGAACCAGAGCGGGAAAGAATGTCACGCTCCGCGCGGACATGGACGCCCTCCCCCTTCAGGAAGAGAATGACAATCCATATTGTTCATCCGTCCGGAATGTAATGCATGCCTGCGGGCATGACGGACATACCGCGATGCTCCTCGGCGCGGCAATTGTTCTGAATAAATACAGGGACAGCTTTAGCGGTTCCGTGCGTTTTGTGTTTCAGCCGGGGGAAGAAATAGTGGCGGCAGGGAAAGACCTGGTCAAAAGGGGCGCGCTTGATGACCCGAAACCGGATGCGGTCCTCGCCCTGCATGCCTGGCCCGGATACCCGGCAAGCGCCGTCTGCTCCAGACCGGGTACGCTTATGGCTGCTGCGGACATTTTCAAATTGACCATTAAGGGCAGGGGTGGTCACGGTTCCGCACCCGAAAAAACCAATGACCCCATACTGACCGCCGGCAGGGTAGTCAACCGGCTGAGGGTAATGTCATCCCGAAAAATGAACGTGCGTGATCCCCTTGTGATAAGTGTATGCAGCATTCATGGAGGGACAAGCGCCAATGTCATCCCCTCTGAAGTTACACTGAATGGTTCGGTACGGTACCTGTCTATGGACATTGGCAGAAAGGTCCCGTCCATGATGGAGCATGCGGTCAGGGGAGAGTGCTCATATACGGGCGCGGATTTTGACCTGGAATATATCAGGGCATATATCCCCACTGTGAATAACTCTCACATAATCAGCACGTGCAAAAAAGTTACTCAGGACTATTTCGGGAAAACTTCCTGGATAGACATTGATAAGCCGGTGATGGGGTCAGAGGACTTTTCTTTCTATATCGAGAAAAATCCCGGGGCCATGTTTTTTCTCGGCATGGGAGAGGAAAGCGCACCTCTGCACAGCAATACCTTTGATTTTAACGACGAGGCATTAAAAAACGGCATACTGTTTTTTGTACTTTCAACACTTGAACTGCTTTCGGATAATAACCAAAAACCATGATGATCACAACAAAGGTAAAATTACTCAGTA
>JAJRVB010000055.1 GCA_024277515.1 Nitrospirota bacterium
AGTATGGAATACTGACAGGGCCTTGATTTTTAAGGAGAGAAAAAATGCCTATTTATGAATTCTATTGTGAGAAATGTAATACGGTTTATAAATTTTTATCCAGAACTGTTAACACGCAGAAGGTACCGGACTGCCCCCGATGCGGGGATGTCGGGTTGAAGCGTCGGATGTCACTATTCGCTGCCCTTTCTTCCGGAAAGGAAGGGGGCGGTGAAGATGGTATGCCGCATGTTGATGAGGCAAAGATGGAGAAGGCGATCTCCATGCTTGCAAGAGAGGCTGAGGGCATCAACGAGGATGATCCCCGTCAGGCCGCTAACCTTATGAGAAAGCTCTCTGATGCGACCGGCATGAAAATGGGTGCCGGTATGGAGGAGGCCCTTGGCCGGCTTGAAAAGGGGGAGGACCCTGAGCAGATAGAGCAGGAAATAGGCGATCTTTTAAACGAAGAGGAACCGTTTGTTATGGAAGGGAAGGGCAGGAAGGGGACAAAAAAAGCCGGGCCGGAGGTTGATGAAACACTCTATGAACTGTAGCATAATGTCCTGCCATAGTTTGCACCCCCTGTGCTGAAAAAAGCCGCATTACAGACAGCGGGATGGCTGACTTGCGCTGCCATCCCGCCATCTTGAATCAGATTTGTCTTTTGAACGATGATTATCCGCAGGACGAACCGCAGCTCGGGCCGCATGACGGCGGGTTGGGATTATTAATCACAAACCCCTGTTTCTGTCCATCATCGACAAAATCAATGGTCATGCCGCTGAGTTTTTCAACAGTATCTTTATCAATAAAAAACTTGCTCCCGTCCTGCTCAATGACTTTGTCACCGTCAACGGGATTTTCAACGATATCTATACCGTATGAGGGGCCGCAACAACCGCTTCCGGCTGTGTAAAATCTCAAACCCCACTCAGCTTTTCCCTCGGCAGATAATATTTCCTTGGTCTTTGCTGCTGCTGCATCAGATATGGTTACCATGTCTATCCTCCTTGTTCAAGCTGGAGAACCGTCAGATTCTCTCTGCATTCGTACCTTTAGAGTAAAAGAATGCCGGGGAAAAAAGCAAATTATTTCTCCCGTATATGGTCGTAAATATTCAGGTAATGTCCCCCGGGATGGTTCCATGAGTAATCGTAATGCATGCCGTTTGTCATTAATTCCCTGAAATGCTCCGGATATGAGTACCACATCCCGATCGCCCGGTGAAGCGCCGACTCGAGCCCTGGACGGTCAAATGTCTGAAAGACATACCCATTGCGCGCATGATATGGTTTGTCCGCAAAGTCCGCATCAAATACCGTATCTGCGAGCCCCCCTGTCTCCCGCACAACGGGTACGGTCCCGTATTTCATGGCGATCAACTGGGTCAGCCCGCATGGTTCAAACAGGCTTGGCACTACTATCATGTCCGCCCCTGCATAGATCAGGTGTGCCAGTTCCTCGCTGTAGCCGATCTCGAGGTGGCAGTCAGGATTATCATTCAGGTGATGTTTGAGGTGCAGGAAGTGGCTATTGATTTCATGATCAGGGCTGGAACCGAGCAGGACGAACTGGCAGCCATGCCCCAGTGAATAAAAAATCGCGTGCCTGATCAGCTCAACCCCCTTCTGGCTGTCGAGTCTTCCGATATATGCAACAAGCGGTTTGTAATCCTGCCGTAGCAGCAGCCGGTGGCGGAGCGCTTCCTTGTTCCCGTATTTTACATGAATGTTTCCGGCCCCGTAGTTGTAGGGGATGTGCACATCGGTCTCGGGGTTCCAGACATCGTAATCAACACCGTTCAACACCCCTCCGAATTTGTTTTCATGAATGTAAAGCGTGTGGCCGAGCCCGTTGTTCTGGCTTGAATATTTTATCTCATCCGCATAGCGGGGAGATACTGTAGTCACAAAGTTGGAGTATACAATGCCGCCCTTCATAAGATTAATCGCGAATGGATTGAAATTGTCCTGAAGACGGTTGTAGTCAAAATAATAGTCCGCCCTGTTAAGGCCGGTTTCATGCAGGATATATTCTCCGGTTATGCCCTGGTGTTTGAGGTTATGGAGTGTATAGCATACCCGCGGTCGGGTCATGCCGAGGTGTTTGTATATTTCATACAGGAGTACCGGCACAAGGCCTGTCTGCCAGTCATGACAATGGATAATGTCCGGCTGCTTGTCTGACTTGAGCATAAACTCAAGGGCTGCCCGCGAGAAAAATGCAAAGCGGTCCGGGTCGTCATCACTGCCGTAGAAGATGCCGCGGTTAAAAAAATCTTTCTCGAAATGAGGATCGATAAAGAAGCACTTGCGGCCATGTACAAAACCGAAAAAGACAGAGCAGTGGACCCACCGGTCATAATACGGGACCCAGAGGTCATTGAATACCTGCTGGAGCCCGTATATATGGTCATAACGCATGCAGTCATATTTGGGGAGTATGATCTCGACATCATTGCCCCTTATTTCAAGTTCACGGCTGAGTCCGAAGACAACGTCGGCAAGCCCGCCTACCTTGGCGACAGGGGCACATTCTGATGCAATCATGACAATGAACATTGTTCAATCTTTCCTTGTAAATGAGTGAAATGGTTGACCGAGTGTCTGTATCAGCTAATATGGAGCTTATCATACTACATATATATAATGATTTTTATGATAAAATTATATCATAGAAATATTTCTTGTAAAGCGGTCTGAATTATGATACAGTCGAATTAAATTCCGCTGACGTACATTATCTGTGCGCGGTGTCCTCTTTCAGGGAGACAATGGTCCGGAAAAGAAAAAACAAGGCCCGTACAAAAAGAATGGTGAAAAAAAGAAGCATTGTAAAACAGAAGAAACGCACGGCTTTGTCAGGGAGAAAAGAAGACACGCATCTCATCCCGAGGGGTTACGATGTAGATACGATCGTCATAATGCCGGTGAACCGTGATACAGGGTTTGTTTACTGGGAAGTCACGGACAGGCTCCTTGCCGGCAGCCGCAGGAAACTGAAAAGCGGCTCTGCCCGGTTGATGGTTAAAGTGTCAGAGGCGGATTGTCTGGAAGAAGTATGCTCATTTGAGGCAGACGGGCAGATAGGGCACAGCTACATCCACTGCCGGCCTTTGCTTAAGCCGCTTATTGCTGAAATAGGTGTCCTGAACGGCAACGGGTTTGTCGGCCTGGTCAGGTCTGAAACAGTTCTGTCTTCCTCTCAGCATCATTTTACTGATTGTTCTGCGGCAGGGCATGAGACCTGGATGTTGAAAACCGGTGATACCTGCGAAGAGACAAGGGTGCCGGTCAGCAGCGGGTTTGTCATGAGTAATAAAATCATACGATATTATCGTGACGCTGCAGGAGAGAACAGGGAGATCTTTTCCGCGGAATTCCACATTCGGCCCGGCACAAAACTGCATAGTTCGGGGTAACCGGGAATAACATGGTTAAAGGGTACTGGATTCCTGTTCTTCATTCGCATCTCCCCTTCATAAAGCACCCTGAGTATGACTACTTTCTGGAGGAACACTGGTTTTTCGAGGCCCTTACCGGGTCCTATATCCCCCTGCTCATGCAGATGGACAGAATGGTTTCCGAGGGGACCGACTTCAGGCTTACCATATCATTAACGCCGTCACTCGTAGAGATGCTTTCGGATGATTACCTTATGGGGGTCTATAGAAAGTATCTTGACAGGCTGATAGACCTTGCGGAAAGTGAGTCGGCACGACTCGAAAAGGACAGGGATTTTCTGCCGGTTGCGCGGTTTTACCATAAGAGATTTGGAGAGGTCAGATCATTTTTTGAAGGATATCTGGAGGGCCGTGTATTAAACGGCTACCGTTACTTCAATGAGGCTGGTAAACTGGATATTATTACCTCCTGTGCCACCCATGGATTCCTTCCGCTGCTGAGGGTCAATCCGAAGGCGGTTGAGGTCCAGATTTCCGTTGCGGTAGATTCATTTAAAAGGCATTTCGGGAAATCACCCGACGGAATATGGCTGCCTGAATGCGCGTATTATGAAGACCTCGACCGTACGCTCGAAAAATATGGCCTGAAATATTTCTTTCTCGATTCGCCGGGGCTGATGCATGGCAGGCCGGTCCCGAAATACTCTGTCTATGCGCCCGTTTACACAAAGAACGGGGTGGCGGTATTCGGCAGGGACCCCAGGACATCAAAGCAGGTATGGAGCGCGGAACAGGGCTATCCCGGAGACCCCCGATACCGTGATTTTTACAGGGACGCGGGGTTCGATCTTGATTTTGACTATATAAAACCATATATCAGTCCGGACGGGGAGAGGGTCTTTACAGGGATGAAATACTATAAAATTACCGGGGCAACAGCGCATAAAGAGGCGTATAAACCGGATGAAGCAGCGGAAAGGACCATGGAGCATGCCCGGCATTTTTACACCGGGATGGTGACGCACTCCCGGACACTGGCCCCGCTGATGGACCGGCCCCCTGCATCCGTATCGCCTTATGATGCCGAGCTGTTTGGACACTGGTGGTTTGAAGGTCCGGACTTTCTCTGCAATGTCTTTCGTGAAATGCATAAAAGCGGCATTGTCAGGGCGATTACCGCGCATGAGTACCTGTCCATGTTCCCCCGGAACCAGGTCATATCACCGAGTCCCACGTCATGGGGATACAGGGGCTATTACGATGTATGGCTGAACAAAGAGAATGACTGGATATACAGGCACCTCCACCATATGGCGGATACGATGGAGGGATTTGCAAATACATATTTTAACGAGACCGGCAGACTGAAAAACAGGTTGTTAAATCAGCTGACGCGCGAACTGCTGCTTGCACAGAGCAGTGACTGGGCATTCCTGATGGCGACCGATACGGCCCGGGAATATTCAACAGCA
>JAJRVB010000056.1 GCA_024277515.1 Nitrospirota bacterium
ACATACAATGTTTTTGTGCAATACAGCTCAAACATCATGAATAGCGGAGCCGGTCTCATTATAATGAAGCCTGAAACGGTATTTCTTGTCCCACTCTTCACCGCTTTTTTCATAGTAGTCTACGGTTATTTTGAAGCTCAACATATCAGGATTGAACGCCTCATCATACGAACAGCAAAGTTACCTGACAACGTAGACAGAATAAGAGTCGCGCAAATATCGGATGTACATCTCGGGGTGATCGTCGGAGAAAAAAACCTCAACAGGATAATAAAAAAAATTGATAGTGAACATCCGGACATAATAGTGTCAACAGGGGACCTTGTGGATGGAATCACAAGACATATTGATCATCTGTCCGCAAGAATAAAAAAGATTAAAGCACGGCTTGGCAAATTTGCGGTAACCGGAAACCACGAAATATACGGGGGCATAAAGAAAACAGCTGAATTCATCGAGGACTCGGGATTCACCCTGCTGAGGGGAGAGGGAGTTACTCTAAACAATAGTATCAATATTGCCGGGGTTGATTTTGCAGGGGGAGAAACCACGGGATACCGTAACGGGCAGCCTGTTGAAACAGAATATGCAATACTTTCAAGGCTTCCGTCCCGGCTCTTCACCCTCCTTCTCAAGCACAAATCGGATGTGGACGAAAAAAGTCTCGGGCTTTTCGATCTTCAGCTGTCCGGACACACACATAAAGGACAGATATTTCCCATGAACCTTGCAACCATGTTCATCTTCTCCTACCATACAGGATTCACAAAACTGCCGAAAGGCTCTGCCATCTATACGAGCAGGGGGACAGGGACCACCGGCCCTCCCATCCGATTTCTTTCAACGCCTGAGATCACGATTATTGATATTGTTAATGAGTTAAAGAGTTGAAACAGAAAATCGAAGAAATGGAAAAGAAATACGACCACCACTTCAAGGTTGTTTTTGAAGTCATAAAACAGTTGCTCACTCCAACTGAAACGAAAAAAAGGAGGTGATACCGTAAGTTACAGAAAATATGGCGCGCCCAGGAGGAGTCGAACCCCCAACCTCCTGATCCGTAGTCAGGCACTCTATCCAATTGAGCTATGGGCGCGGCCGGTTATTCTTTTTTGAATGCCTCTTTCAGTGAAAGGCTGTAACGCTCATGCTGAAACGAGTGTATGGTCGGGAACTTCGCATACAGCCACCCCCACTTCCCGGATGACGGGAATAACTGTTTTCCGTCCTCAAACACTGCCACGCCTACTGAAGGATTGTTGGGCTCACTTGTGGATGATGTGATCACCGTCCCGCTCATCTTAAAGTCCGGGAGAAAGGGGCCTACCTTGACAGTCAACCCGGATTCAGGGATCTGAAACTCCTCTCCGATGTTCAGAGTGAATTCCTGCTTTGTGTTTTCCTTTTTGTCATCAACAATAATTGTCACACCTGACCACTGCTCTGTGACATCCGGGGGCACAACCACCTGAAATTCGGTCTTCTGACCTGAAATGCCGTGGCCCGGAGGCCCGCCAGGAATTTCCGTAATCGGCCCCTGGGGGACCGGACTTTTTTGCGCTGAGGACGGCTCTTCCTTTTTCTGGCAGGCTGCAAGCGAAAAGACCAGCATCGTTATTGCTGTAAATACGATAATTTTCTTCATGTGATTCCTCCTGATATATGTCATGTATTTATGTTCAGCATCATACCGTGAATGACATTTTTCCCACGGCATTTCACCCTCTGCCATGCAATGGCGGAGAGGCAGGGATTCGAACCCTGGGTGAGGTGTGACCCCCACAACCGCTTAGCAGGCGGCTGCCTTCAACCACTCGGCCACCTCTCCTTGGAACAGAAAATACCGTGAAGAACCATCATCGGTTCTTCGGGATTCTATAGTCAAATGCACCTTTGAATATTACCCAATTGAGGTCTGTTTTGTAAACCTTCGAATCCGGGGGGATCAGGGGGATATTATGGAAAATTCAATCAAAAACCCTCCTGTAACCCTGCCTGCCGGCAGGCCCTCGCAAGCCGGGGCTCACGATAGTCATGTCGACTTTGCCAAAGGGGAAGATAAATCGGACTGCTATTTATTAATGAGCTTCTGAATAGTGCTTTTCAGTTCGCCGAGATCAGATGATTTCACGATATAGGCCTCGGACGCCCAGACCGCAAAGTCGTCCCTGTAGTCATAGGCCGTGGACATAATAATGGGAATTTCAGGCCGTTTCTCTTTCATCTTTCTCAAAAGGCTTATACCGTCAATATCAGGCATAAGAATGTCCAGGGTCACTATGTCCGGATTTTCCTTCTCAAACATCTCAAGGGCCTCTTTCCCTGTGCTCGCTATCACAACGTCATATCCCTCTTCTTCCAACTCTTCTTTATATAGGCGCTGGATGTTTGCATCATCATCTACTATCAATAGTTTCATACTTCTGCCTCCCTTCCCTCAAAAACTCTTTATTGTTAATTGTTACTCCCATGCATACGAGTCGGTTGACCGGCAGGCCATGGCGATCATGTTTCCCTGACAGGAAGATATATCTTGAATACGGTCCCCCCTCCCCATTTGCTTTCCACCTTGATTTTACCATTGTGTTCCTGAATAATTTTATGTGTTACCGCAAGCCCCAGACCCGTGCCCTGCGGCTTGGTCGTAAAAAACGGATTAAAGATATTTTTGACATCTTCCTCTTTAATGCCGCAGCCGGTGTCCGTAAGCTCGATGACCGCCTCATTCCCCTCGATCGCCGTTCTGACAACAATTTTACCATGTTCCGTGGCCTGGGCCGCATTTGAAACAATATTCAGAATCGCCTCCTTTATCCTGTCGGGGTCGATGACCGCAACTATATTCTGAGCCGAGAACTCCCGGGATATTATGTTCTGCCTTTCATCCATTTCAGGCATGATAAAGTCAACGATGCTGTCCATAAGCTCATTTATGTTCACATTGCTCTTGTTCACCCTTGAACTCTTCACAAATCCCAGGATCTCCTTGAGTATATTCTCAAGCCTTGTCACTTCATTTACGATGATCTTTGCATATTCCTGAGTATCTCCGGAGAGTTTTTTCTCGAGCCTCCGCGCAAAACCACCAATGGAGATGAGCGGGTTTCTGATCTCATGGGCCACCCTTGCGGCCAGTTCCCCGAGCGCCGCCATTCTTTCCGAATGGACGACCCTCTCTCTGAGGTTGCGGAGCTCCGTGATATCACGCGAGATATGGACCGTCCCCACATAAGTCCCTGATGAATCAAAGATGGGTGAATTGGAAACAACAAATGTACCGCCCAGATACGGGTCTTCCAGTTCACCGACATAGGGCTGCTGCAGATTCGAAGATTTATGATGAGGACACAATTCCCAGGGTTCTTCCTTTCCATGGAATACCTTATAGCACTTCTGGCCTATGATCTCTTCTTCAGGCCGGCCGATCTTTTTGACTACCGCCTGGTTCACACGCCGTATCGTGTAGTCACTGTCAGTATAATAGACCATGTCCGATATTGATTCAAAAATATTCTTCAGTTCAGACTGTGCAAGCGTTACGTTTTCAAAGAGCCTCGCATTTTCTATTGCAGAGGCGATATGGCTCGAAAATCCCATCAGAAACTGGAGGTCTTCATCCTTTATGGGCCTGCCGGTAAAAAGATTATCGACCCAGATCAGCCCTATTATTCTATCCCTTGAGATGAGCGGCACAATACCGAATGAGTCGGCCCCGAGCATCTGGACAAGATACGGCGTGACCAGCGGTTCTGATCTGGCATTGTGAAGATTAAAGGGCCTTTTTTCCTTTACGCACTGGCAGAGGATTGACTCTTCATCAAGATTGACACTCAGCTGCTGGCTAAGTTTGTCAAGGTGAGAATCCAGGTAAATAGGCCCGTTCTCTATATCTTCTATGATTGCCCCCAGACTCTTGCCCTCTATGGAAAGCCATATATTTTTTGCCTCTTCAGGGCTGGCCGGCCCTACTCCCATTTTCCCCTGCAGTACATTCTTTGATTCATCAACAAGAAACAGTATGGCCCTGTTAAACCCGAGCCCGTCACCCATCGTCACAACCGTCAGCACCATTTTGAGGAGTTTGTCCAGTTCAAGAGTGCTCCGTACAACGGAATTGATGAAAAACAGCCTCGACAGCTCCTGGTTCTTCCTGATTAATTCTTTTTCTACCAGTTTTTTCCTCGATATGTCCCTGGATATGCCGCTTATCCCCGTAACATTACCGGAAGAGTCGAGTATGGGCGAAAGCGTCAGGCTTACCTCTATGAGCCTGCCTTTCTTTGTCTGCCTTATCGTCTCGATGTTTCTGAGCGTTTCTCCCCGGTTGATTTTCTGCATGAATGTTTTTTCTTCTTCCTCGAGAAATGGGGGCACCATCGGCAGGAACCTGCCGATTACTTCATCTTCAGTATAACCATAAATTTTTTCAGCGCCTTTATTCCAGGAAGTGATCATCCCCTCCGTATCAGAGGTGATAATAGCGTCCGCAGAGTTGTCTATCAGGCTTTTAAGATAGTCTTTTGTCTGTGAAACCTCCTGTTCTTTTTCTATCTCGGCCCTGTACAGTCTTGCATTCTCAATGGCTATTGACGACACCGATGCAAACGTCATTAGTGACTTGAGATCATCCTCTGTAAACGCGGTCATACCCCATTCGTCCTGTTTGTCATACAGCCCGAGCGTACCGATTATCCTGTCGCCGATGGTGAGGGGGACACAGATTACGGATGTGGCTTCAATGCCCGGGGCACGTAAATTGTCAGGTATCCCGGTTGTTTCATCCGTCAAGAAGGGGACACCGGTATACGCCACATTTCCGGCAATCCCTTCCCCGATCCGGAGGTCCATTTCGAGATCAAGCCCCGCCATCCGTCCGTAGGAAGCCTTTATCCGGATTGTATTTCCTTCAATAAGCCTCAGCACACACCCCGTCACATTAAAAACCTTTGATACCTCTTCACAAATATACGGGAGCAGCTCATCGATATTCAGTATAGACGTGATGGCCTTTCCGATTTCATGTATCACCTTCAGCTCGTCAAGCTGGGTTTTAACATTCCGGTAGAGGTCCGCATTCCGGACGGCAGCACTGACATTATGCGAGATGATCGTAAGGATGTTGATCTCATCCTCATCATATGCATACACATCCCTCGTCTGGAGCATAAGTATTCCCGCAATTTTATCATCTCTGACAACAGGTACAGCAAGGAGAGAAAGCAGGTCGTCCGCGTCAGGCCTGAGGATTGATCTGATATGGGGGGTCTTTCTGATGTCCTCAATAACTACAGGGGAGGCATCATGAAACATCGCGTCAACCGTCCCGTCGTCATCCTCAATACAAAACACCGTGACAGACTCTCTGCCCCTGCCCTTTGCCGCTTCAATGCATATCACCTTTCTTTCCGGCTTCAGCAGACAGATCGAACATACATCTTTATTCAGGGCCTCAACGAGTGTATGGGCAATCGTATCAAGGATCTCTCTCAATTCCAGTGTTGAACTGGCTATACTGGTGATCTTTTCCAGTATTTCTTTTGCTACAGACTTATCCATTTTCAGTTCATGCTCCGTGACTTCAGACATGGGCTTTAGGATCGTTAAATCGCTGCTTCCCTCAGGAA
Organism: Nitrospirota bacterium; assembly: GCA_024277515.1. Classification (GTDB taxonomy): domain Bacteria; phylum Nitrospirota; class Thermodesulfovibrionia; order UBA6902; family UBA6902; genus JAJRVB01. The sequence goes on from JAJRVB010000056.1 coordinate 5,625, forward strand.
CATGGCAGCCTCCTCAGGAGGAGTCGGGTTTATATAAAATCCGGACCCCCACTCAAATCCCGCGATTTTTGTAAGTTTAGGGATTATTTCAATATGCCAGTGATAGTATTCATTATCCTCGTTTTTGAATGGAGACGTGTGGATCATCATGTTATATGGAGGCAGGTCGAGGACTTTGTCAATCTGCTTCAATGTCCGCTGCAGGATCTCTGCAAGCAGACTGAAATTACGGCCGGACAGGAAACTGGACTCATGGCTCCTGGGCAGTATCATCGTTTCGAAGGGAGAGCGGGGCGCAAACGGGGCAAGGGCTATAAAATCATCATTTTCAGAGATCACCCTTTTTTTGTCTTCGGTTTCCTGATGTATGATATCGCAGAAAATACATCTTTCCTTATACTCGTAATACTGTCTGGCCTGTACCAGCTCTTCCTCTACAAGGTGAGGAACAATAGGCAGGGCGATAAGCTGGGAATGAGTGTGTTCAAGAGAAGAGCCTGCTTCATCCCCTTCATTTTTAAATACCAGAACATACCTGAAACGTACGTCTTTTTTCAGGTCCGTTATCCTGTTGTGAAAGGCCCATAACACCCCTTCAACGGATTTCAGTGGCATGGTCGAGAGGGTCACGTTATGGTCAGGACACTCTATGATAACTTCATGCGCGCCGACCCCGTTCATTTTGTCGAATATTCCGTCACCTTCCCTGTCAAGCCTGCCCTCAACGCTCAGTGCGGGAAACTTGTTGGCTACAACCCGCAATGTCCAGCCCGGGGTATCAGGCTTCCCGCCTTCCGGCCTGAACGCAAGAATCTCTGGCGGGGTCGTATGTTCGTTCCCCTCGCAAAACGCGCAGAAGCCTCCCTTTTTTGGTGATACCCTCATCCCGAAATCAGACGGCCTTTTTCCTCTCTCGACTGAAATGATGACCCATCTGCCGGATATGGGGTCTTTTCTCAACTCAGGCATTTACACCTCCCAGAAAATGCAGCATTATGGAATATTATAATTACAGTATATATTACTCAAATTGTAACTATTCTGTTACGGGTAATAATAGCAGTCAAGCAAAGATAAAATATTTAAAATAAAAAATCAAAATTATGGAAGGGTTTTTATCATATAAATAATTCTCCTTAATTTTGATCTTTGGTTTTTGATTTTTACATTTCACTGTCCAAATGATACCTGTAACTGAATCGTTACATCAAATTCAGGATTATTATTGTATTTTTTTGAATAAGAGGACCAATCCTGCATTCTGTCCGAGTAGATGCTGCTATTGAATTTAAAAATATTATATCATTAAATCAGCTATAATTTTCCATGAAAGCTTCTTTTCATTCAAGACCATTGAATGGGCCGTTTGATGACCCGGGCATTTATGTCCGTGTGCTGAGGGAGGGCCGCGCAATGATCTTTGATCCTGGATTTACTACATCTCTCTCTCCGCGGGACATTCTCAAAACAAGTGATATTTTTATTTCGCACACGCACATCGATCATTTTATCGGTTTTGACAACATCCTGAGAGTCTGCCTGAAAAAAAAGACCCCTTTAAGACTGTATGGTCCTGCAGGGTTTACTGAGTGTATTGAGGGGAAACTGCGGGGTTATACATGGAACCTTATAGGCGAATACCCGCTCGTTATGGAAGTGACGGAAGTCGCCGGTTCATCCGTCAAAAAATCCGTTTTTAAGGCGGAGGACTCTTTTATGCGAAAAGACATGGGAACATTTCCATTTCATGGTGTTTTAATGAAAGACTCCTTTTACACGGTTTCAGCAGTTGAACTGGACCACCGGATCCCCTGCCTGGCGTTCAGTCTTGAGGAAGACTACCATATAAATATTGATAAATCCATGCTGCAGGCCCTGGGGCTTCCTGTAGGTCCCTGGCTGGGACAGCTCAAGACTGCTGTCAGGGAAAATCAGGGCCGCACCTTCCTAATAAACGACCGGGAATATTCTTTTTCAAAGCTGAAGAGCCTGGTAAGTATTACGAGGGGGCAAAAACTTTCTTATGTTGTCGACGCCCTTGGCAGCGAAGAAAATATCAGAAAAATAATGGAACTTGCAAAGGGCTCCGATGTACTGTATATAGAGACATATTTTCTGGATGAGGAGAGGGAAAGGGCCGGTAAACGCCATCATCTGACCGCCGGAGAGGCCGGACGCATTGCCAGGGACGCAGATGTACGGAGGATGGTGGCGATACATTTTTCACCGAGGCACCTGAATGATCCTGAAAAACTGATTCAGGAGGCACGACACGAGTTTGAAAAGCGGTAGACCCTTCTACCCCTCGATTTTTTCGAACTGGTCCTTTGCGGCCCCGCATACCGGACAGACCCAGTCATCAGGTATCTTCTCAAAAGGGGTATTCGGCTCTATGCCCCCGTCAGGGTCTCCCTCTTCCGGATTGTAAACATAGCCGCATACAGAACATTTCCATTTTTCCATTTTATTCCTCCCTTAATGTTCACCAAAAAAAGCAATAAGAAAATGTAGTCAGACGTAACTATTCAATTACGGGTAATAATAGCAGGCAACAAAAGATCAAATATTAAAAATAAAAGATCAAAATTATGGAAGAGTTTTTATCATATAAATAATTCTCCTTAATTTTGATCTTTGGTATTTGATTTTTACATTTCCATGCCCGGATGATACCCTTAACTGAATGGTTACTGTCAAACCGCCCCTTCTTTCTTCAGTACCACCCGCACCGTCTTGAATAAGATAACAATATCGAGCCATAAGTTCCAGTTCCGCACATACCATGAATCAAGGTTAATCCTGTAGTCATAGCTTGTATTACTCCTGCCGCTCACCTGCCATAATCCGGTAATACCGGGAGGCACACCAAAACAGAGCTGCGCCTGATCTTTATAGTAATCATCTATCTCCTCTTTTGTAACGGGCCTTGGTCCGACAAGGCTCATGTCGCCCTTCAGCACATTGAATATCTGTGGCAATTCATCAAGTGATGTCTGGCGCAGGAACCTGCCGATACCCGTTATCCTCGGATCACTCGAAAGCTTCCAGTGATGCTTCCACTCGTTTCTGGCTTCAACGTTGTTTTCGAGCAGGTTGCTCAGTCTCCCTTCAGCATCATTGTACATGGTCCTGAATTTATAACATTTAAACACCCGGCCATTCCTGCCGACCCGCTTCTGTGAAAATATGGCCGGCCCCTGTGAGGTTGCCCTGATAATAATCGCGATGACGGCCATGGGAAGAGAGAGTAACACCAGGAAAATACAGCTCAATATCATATCAAACAATTTTTTGATGAATTTATTTACCGGCTGCGCAAGGTTGTTTTTGAGCTCAAGACCGATTGCCTGTTCCTGAAAAAAGTGCTGCAGGTTGGTCCCCAGCACTGTAATCCCGAAAAGGTCGGGAATAAGCAGGATGTTCCGGGTCTTGTACTGAAGCCTGTTAATCAGAGCAATAAATTTCTTCTTTTCACAGCCGGGCATGGCTATGACAATATCTTCTATACCGCACCTCCCTATATACTTCTCCGCCTTGTCCACTCCAGCATGTATCTTTATCCCGCCGATTTTATTTCCTATCTTCTCCGGATCATCGTCAAGGAAACCGACAACATTCAGCCCGAGATTTATGTCCCTTTTCAGGGCGGTCAGTATGAGTTCGCCGGTCTTTCCCGCGCCCAGGATGAGCACCTTGCTCTTAAGCAGTCCGGTTTGAATTAAAAGCCGCTTTACACTCGTCCGGAATATCGGGAGGACCGGGATCGAGATAATACTCATGACAACCAGCACCGTCCTTGATACCTGTTCACCGAATTTGCCGAGATAAAGGATCGCAAATGTTGCCAGGGTTGAGAATACAGTCACTTTCCAGATCATTTTTACCTCGTCCCAATACGAAAATCTCTTTGTATACAGACCCTCATACGCGAAAAAAAAGACCCATACAGGGAACACCCACCAGAAAAAAGTGAAGTCTATCGGAGGAAATTCAGGAAAACTCAGAAAGTGGGGCAGCACATGTTTTCTTATGGAAATCGCGCTTTGAATCAATATGAGGATGGCGGCAAAGTCCGCTGTAAAAAGCAGGATCATTCCCAGATTTTTTTTAATAATGCTGTCAGTTCCCATTGCGTTTTACCGGATACATATTATATTTCGCGTATAACTGTTTGACGGACCCGGGTTTCGGGTATTTTAGAGATTATACGGCAAATAGGTCAATAACCGGAAAACCTGCAGCCTGTGAAACTTACACTATTTTCATGATAAACTGATGTCATGATCTATCTGAATGGCAGGCTCGTCCCGGAAGAAAAGGCACTGATCTCTGTTTTTGACCACGGATTTCTCTACGGAGACGGCATATATGAAACCCTGCGGGCATACAACGGCAGGGTTTTTGAACTTGATGCACATATTGCCAGACTCGTCCGCTCTTCAGATATGATCGACCTGAAGATCCCGCGTTCTCCTGATGAAATAAAAGAGGCCGTATATCAGACAATGAGGGCAAACAGACTGAAAGAGGCGGTCATCAGGATAACGGTATCCAGGGGGGCGGGAAATCCCGGATTGGATCCGGCCCTGTGTCCGCAGCCGACACTGGTCATATTCGCCCGGATGTTCAGGCAGTATCCTGAAGAGTATTACCGGAAAGGAGTAAAAATTGCTATTGCGGAGACGAGAAGGAATTACAGAAAAGCGATTAACCCTCAAATAAAATCTCTCAATTTTTTAAACAATGTCCTTGCAAAAATAGAGGCGAAAAAACATGGAGCCTATGAGGCCGTAATGCTTAACTACAGGGGACACATTGCAGAATGTACTGTATCGAATATTTTTTTCGTCAGCAATAATGTGCTGTGCACACCATCGCTGGATGTCGGCATCCTGGACGGCATTACCAGGGGGATTATCCTTGAAACAGCAGAAGAACTGAAGATAAAAACATGCGAGGGCATATTCAAAACTGAAGACATACGGAATGCCCGGGAGGTCTTCATCTCAAATACCACAATGGAAGTAATGCCCGTAGCTGATATAATACATCTGAAAAAATTCGGCGGGCCCGGAAAGATGAGCAGGCAACTTCATAAAGCATACCTGCAGAAAGTTGATAACCATATAAAACAAAGCCTCCATGATTAACATCGCGGCTTTGATTGACCGCACCCTTATCAGAGAGGAGATGTATCATTGAAAGTTAAACTGGCCAAGACCGCGGGGTTCTGTATGGGCGTAAGGCGGGCCATGAACATTGTCCTTGATGCGGCAAACAGCAAACAGGGCAGGCTGTATACCTACGGCCCGCTTGTTCACAATCCCCAGGCCATTGAAATGCTCGAGCAGAAGGGCGTGCAGATCCTGGGGCAGGAGCCGGTCTCGGACGCGACCGTCATATTGAGGGCGCACGGGGTGTCTCCGGAAGAGCGTAAAAAGATAAAGGATACGGGAAACGTTATATGCGATGCCACCTGTCCCCACGTTGCAAAGGCGCACGCGATACTGAAAAAGGAAATCAGGGAAGGATATACAGCAATTATAATAGGGGACAGGGGACACGCCGAGGTGAACGGTTTACTGGGATACTCGGGAGGAAACGGCATTGTCGTGGAACACGCCTCTGACGTGGAACATCTGCCAAAACTGGACAGGGCCTGCATTATCGCGCAGACGACCCAGGACAGGAAAGTTTTTGATGAGCTGGTAAGAAAAATAAAGGAGAAGGTCCCTGACGTAAAGGTATTTAATACAATTTGTGATTCAACCAGCATGAGGCAGAAGGAGGTGCTTGAGCTTGCCGGTGAAGTCGACGCAATGGTAATAGTGGGGGGCAAGCACAGCGCCAATACAAGAAGGTTGTTCGAGATATCGAAATCTTCAGGGGTCCCTTCTTTTCACATTGAAACAGAGGACGAGCTCGATCACCTCGGACTGGACACATTTGAAAATATCGGGGTCATGGCCGGGGCATCAACTCCGAACTGGGTCATCAATAAGGTCATAGACAGAATAAAGTATCTCCTTAAGAGGAGGAAGGGCGGGCTGTACAGGTTCTTCGCGAATATCGGTGAATTTCTGGTCGAAAGTACATTGTACCTGAGTCTCGGCGCGGTCAGCATGTGCTACGCGAGCCTGGTGTTTCAGGGTGTGAGGCCTACCCCGACAATACTGTTTATCGCCTTCTTTTATGTCTTTGCCGTACATGCGTTTAACCGGTATAACGAAAGACTGAAAGATGATTTTTCAGATCCTGCCAGGACGAGATTTTTCAGGGATTACGGCAGGGCCCTCATCGTGTCCGCTGCCATAGCATCATGTATTGCCCTCTCTTTAGCCTATATGCTTGGATTTCTGGATTTTCTGCTCCTCCTTCTGCCTTATCTGCTTGGTATTGTTTACACAATAAGAATTGTGCCTGCAAAGCTCCAGCCCTTTGTGAAATACAAAAGACTCAAAGACCTTCCCGGATCTAAGGATTTCCTTGTGGCCCTCGCATGGGCATGGGTAATCGTCCTTATCCCCATGCTGAATCAGGAAACCTATTTTTCTTACACAACCATAGTGATTCTCGGGTTTGTCGTGATCACCGTGTTCATACGTTCCGTTGTCTTTGACATCCTGAGCATAGAAGGTGACAGGATAGTCGGCAGAGAAACCATCCCTATCCTTTTAGGGCCAAAACGGACACAGGTCATGCTGCTCCTGCTCGCCATTATCATGGGACTCTTCATGTTTTTTTCCTCAGCGTTTGATCTGGTGCCGTCACTCGGCTATTATCTGGTTTTTTCGCCGGTCTTTATAGTGGTCTGTCTCTATATATTTCGAAAAAAGAGGATTCAGGTCAGCACCCTGTTCGAAGCGGTCATTGATACCAATTTCGTACTCACCGGCCTGATAACTTTTTTGTGGCTTTATGCAGGCAGATAGGCCCATTAAAAAAAAATCAAATATAAAAGATTAAAAATAAAAATTTCGGATGGTTACCACTACCGCAATATAATTCACTTGATTTTTTACTGCTAAAGAAGTGATATTAAAATCCGATAAATAAGTATCAGATAATATTTTACCAATCACTGGACGAAAAACTTTAGACACATATTGATAACCTCAATTTTCAGGAGGCGGCCATGGGGCATAATACCAATCACAAGCATACGGAAGAAACATCCAGGGAGCCGGAGTCCATATACCGGGACATCGTGGTTTCAACAAATACCCTCATATGGCGCACTGATACTGAAGGGCGGTTCACCTTCCTCAATCCGGCATGGGAAAAATGCTACGGGTACAAAACAGACGAAATGCTCGGCAAGCCCTTTTCGGATTTTCAGGTGCCGGAGGCCGCGGAACATTATGTCAATGCATTCAGAAACTGCCTGATAGGTGAGCCGGTCATCGGGCATGAGACGACCTACTACGCAAAGGACGGAACAGAGATATTCCTTACAATCAACATGACCCCCCTGTATGACAGCTCACAGGCCATTATAGGCACACAGGGAACGGCCTTTGATATTACGGAAAGCAGGCATGCTGATGAGCTGCTCCAGTACATCAGCGCAAAGGACGAGCTTACAGGGCTGTACAACCTTCACACGTTCATGAGCATGACCGAGCAGCAGGTCAAATCAGCGCACCGGGAAAAAAAGCAGATGCTGATTATATATGCCGGTATTGACGGCATGCAGGCGATAAATGATGACAGCGGCCGCGAGGCGGGAGACAGGGCATTAATCGATGCGGCAGGCATTCTCAGGAAGACCTTCCGTGAAGCGGACATCCTTGCGAGAACAGGGGGGGATGAATTCGTAATCTCCACCCTGGTCGCCTCTGAAGATCATGACAGACTGATCCTCAGCCGGTTAAAGGAAAACATTGATATTTATAATGCTGATGCGGACAGGGCCGTAAAATTATCAATGAGCTTCGGGACCGCATTTTATAATCCGGTGGAGCCGGTCTCCATAAAAGAGGTGCTTTCAAGGGCGGATGAAAAGATGCATGATAACAAAAAGAGCAGGAAGGGATAACTATTCAGATCAACTATAAAAAATAAAAGATCAAAATCATTCATAAAACTTCTTAAATACCAGCACCGCATTCACCCCGCCGAAACCGAATGAATTTGACACGGCAATATTGACATCCCTGTTCAGCGGGGACGTTACATGATTGAGGTCACATTCAGGATCAGGATTCTCCAGGTTGATTGTCGGCGGCATGACCCCCTTATATATTGACATGGCGGTTATAGCGGCCTCGACAGCGCCGGCAGCGCCGAGCATGTGTCCCAGGAGCGACTTGCAGGCGCTGACATGAACATGCCGTGTACGATCACCAAATACCTTATGGAGCGCCCTTGACTCTTCCCTGTCACCAAGCAGGGTCGAGGGCGCATGAGCATTGACATAGTCCACTTCCTCCGGCAGTATACCCGCCTCATGCAATGCCTTACGGATTGCCTCAGCCTCCCCTCTGCTGTCAGGCCGTGTCTGATGATAAGCATCCGATGATGTCCCGTATCCGGCCAGTTCAGCATAGATGCGCGCGCCTCTTTTTAATGCATGACCTGATTCCTCAAGCACAAGCACCCCTGCTCCTTCAGCTATTACAAAGCCGTCCCTGTCCCTGTCAAAGGGCCTGCTCGCCTTTTCCGGGTCATCATTTCTTGCCGAAAGGGAGCCTGATGCCCCGTATCCTCCAAGAGAAAGCCTGCATATGGGGGCATCCGCGCCTCCGGCCAGCACAACGTCCATGCCCCCGCACCGGATCATTCTGCTCGCCTCCCCTATCGCGTTTGTGCCTGAGGCACAGGCAGTGGATATCCCGACAGCAGGCCCCTTTGTGCCGAGTTTCATCGAAATATACGAGGAGGCCATATTTATGGTAGTTGAAGACATCAGGTACGCGGAGAATGGTTTTCCCCCGGTCAAGTGCTTCTGCAACGCCTTCTCAATGCCGGACAGACCACCCCTGCTCGAACCGATAACGACTCCCGCGGACTCGAGGGACAGGGGAGAATTAAGCAGACCTGTGTCTTCACAGGCCATTTCCGCTGCTGCTGCTGCGTAATGAACAAAGGGGTCAAGTCTGAGGATATCCTTTCTGGAAAGATATTGTTGAGGGTCGAACCCTTTCAGTTCACCCGCGATCCTGCCCGGCAGACCGGACGTATCACACCTTGTGACCGGTCCGACACCGGAGACCTGCTTTAATACATTGTCCCATGTTGTCCGGGTATGGTTACCAAGGGGCGTGACAAGACCGATACCGGTAATAACAACTCTTTTCATAGCAATCTATATTAGCATAATCGGTTTTCAGTTCTGCAGGTGAAAACCTGATATGTGTGGTAACAACTATTCAGTAACGGAAGGTAACAGATTAAAAATCAAAAATAAAAGATCAAAATTAAGGAGATTGATTTATATGATAAAAAACCTTCCGCAATTTTGATCTTTTGTCTTTAATTTTTACATTTCCATGTCCGCATTATACCCGATAACTGTATGGTGGTTATGTGTACTGTAGAAAATTATCTGCCTCCTGGTTATTATACTTACATGTCAAGAGTGGAAGAAGCAGTGTCATATTTCAAAAAAGGGTTCAACTGAACACAGTCACTCCTGGCAGCTTATGGAACTGAGCTGGGAATGGATTATGAGACTTCACTGAAAATCGGAAATGCCTTTGGCGGTGGAATGGGAAAAATGGGGGAAACCTGCGGCGCGGTTACAGGGGCCGTCATGGTCCTGAGCCTTGCATATGGAGCGGGACAGGAGAATTCCCGCAACACCGGAGAAAAGGCATACGATCGTGCCGGGGAGTTTATCCGGAAGTTCAGGGCGTGTCACGCATGCATTTCATGCAGAGACCTTCTGGGATTCGACTTGGCGTCCGGTGAAAAACCAGAGAAGGAAAAGGGAAAAATCATCTCGGAGAAGTGTCCTGAATATGTCAGAGACGCTGCTGAAATTATTGAACAGCTGCTGGGGAGATAAATATGGCGAAACAAAAAAACATGACCACAAAAAAACTTACACACATCGACAGTGAAGGCAGTGCATGCATGGTCGATGTGACTCACAAGCAGTCAAGTCAGAGAGAAGCCGTTGCAAGCGGCACGGTCCTGATGAAAAAAGCGACCCTCAATCTGATCACCGGCAATAAAATTGCAAAGGGCAATGTCTTTGAAACAGCCAGAATTGCGGGCATCATGGCAGCAAAAAAGACGGGCGGTCTCATTCCGCTCTGCCATCCCCTGAACATAACTTCAATCTCGGTTGAGTTCAAACCGGTCCGGTCAAAAGGCCGGGTAGATATTACCGCAAAGGCCAAGTGCACTGGACAGACCGGGGTGGAGATGGAGGCCCTTGCCGCGGT
>JAJRVB010000057.1 GCA_024277515.1 Nitrospirota bacterium
AGAAGGCCATTGAAGGTGTGAATGGTGTCAGTGCTGCGGATGTAAGCATCGGCAGCGCGGTCGTTATATTTGATGAGTCTCAAACTACACAGGAGGAAATAGAACGTGCCGTGGAAAAGGCCGGTTACAAAGTAGCGCACTGAGCAGCTTCAGGACATTTTCTTTTCCCCGTGAATAATGTCCTGCAGGGCGTTTTTCTTCGCTAATATTATTTTCCTGCCGGTTACTTTGATAATTCCTTGCTCGCTCATTTTACGGAGTATTCTCGAGAGAGTTTCAGGGGTTGTCCCGAGGAGACTTGCAAGCTGGCCCTTTGAGATATCAATTTCCACTGAGTTGCCGCAGCCGGTCCTTTCGCAAAGGTAGGAGAGATAGGCAGCCAGCCTTCCGGGCACCTCCTTCAGGGAGAGGTCATCGATCATTCTTGTAAAATGCTGAAGACGCATCGCAAGATTGGCCATCATATTCAGGACAACCGAAGGCTCCTTTCTTATCAGGCTGAGAAATTCTTTCCGGGGGAAGAAGAGGGCATTAGTCTTTTCCATTGCATCGGCATGCGCAGGGTAGGGCGTGCCTGTAAACGCCGAGACCGCGCCGAGCAGTCCACGGCTGTTTACGATATGGAGAATCTGTTCCTTGCCCTCTGCCGACAATTTAAATACCTTTACCCTCCCTCGCACGATAATGTAAAAACCGGCAGATTCGCTTCCCTCGACGAAGATATTTTTGCCGCGCGGGAACTCCTGTTTCTTAAGTATGCTCTCAAGCATGCTCAGCGCGGATTCCGGCAGACCCTGAAACAGGGGGATATTTGATATGTCTGATGGAGGGACAGATAATTTCTTTTGCATCCTGGTTACATTTTTTACCATTAAACATGTGATTATGTCAAAAAAACATTTTCTTGACATAAGTCAAGGATATCTTGAACCCGTGCTGATAGTATATGGACAGATGACAGGAATAAATCAAAATATTAATTCAAATCAAGAGGAGGTGTATTATGTTTTGCAATCAATGTGAACAGGTATCAAAGGGCGGCGGCTGTACAAAGATCGGTACATGCGGAAAGAAACCGGACGTAGCAGCGCTTCAGGACCTGCTGATCTACTCGCTCAAGGGCCTTTCCCTTTACGCGGTTGAGGGCAGGAAGGCCGGGATCGCAGACGCGGAGACGGATGAATTCAGTGTAAGCGCGCTTTTTTCCACCCTGACGAACGTGAATTTTGACGCAGAGAAGTTTGCATCACTTATTCAGGAGAGTGTCGGGCTGAGGGAAAAGCTCAGGGAGCAGGTAAAGGCAGCGGGCGGGCAGACCGGGTTCGCTGATGAGGCTGCATCATTTACTCCCGGGGAGACCATCGAAGAGATGGTAAAACAGGGAGAGGCCGTAACCATTATGCCGAATGAAGTAGATGCCGATATCTCATCACTCGGGCAGACAACGCTCTATGGTTTAAAGGGTATTGCCGCGTATGCATATCATGCACAGGTCCTCGGGCACAAAGATGAGGCGGTGTATACATATGTTTATGAAGCACTGGCATCCATGCTCAGGAAGGACCTCTCTATGGAAGAATGGGTCGCCATCGTGCTCAAATGCGGTGAAGTGAACCTGAAAGTAATGGAGCTGCTTGACGCGGCGAACACCGGAAGGTATGGTCATCCGGTCCCGACAGAGGTGCCGCTTGGCGCAAAAAAAGGCAAGGCCATTCTTGTATCAGGACATGATCTGAATGATCTGGAAGATATACTGAAGCAGTCAGAGGGTAAGGGCATCAATGTCTATACGCATGGCGAGATGCTGCCGACTCACGCATATCCGGAACTGAAGAAATATTCACACTTCTATGGTCATTACGGCACGGCATGGCAGAACCAGCACAAGGAATTTGCAGAGTTTCCGGGCGCCGTTATCATGACCACGAACTGTCTTAAGAAGCCGCATGATTCGTACAGAGAGAATATTTTTACCTGCGGACTGGTCGGATGGCCCGGGGTGACGCATATTAATGATCATGACTACACCCCTGCAATTGAAAGGACACTGGCCCTCCCGGGTTTTCCTGAAGATCTGCCGGGCAGAACCGTCATGACAGGATTTGCGCGCAACGCGGTGATGGGTGTTGCGGACAAGGTGATTGACGGGGTAAAGAGCGGGGCCATCAGGCATTTCTTTCTTGTGGCCGGCTGCGACGGGGCAAAGCCGGGCAGAAACTACTACACCGAATTTGTAGAGAAGGTCCCTGAAGACTGTGTGGTAATGACACTTGCCTGCGGAAAGTTCAGGTTCTTTGACAGGGAAATGGGTGACATCGGCGGTATACCGCGCCTGCTTGATATAGGCCAGTGTAATGACGCGTATTCCGCTATTCAGATCGCCCTTGCTCTTTCAAAGGCATTCGGTGTTGGAGTAAACGAGCTGCCCCTGTCCATGGTGCTGTCGTGGTATGAGCAGAAGGCGGTTTCCATTTTGCTGACTCTGCTCTATCTCGGGATAAAAGACATACGCCTCGGACCGACCCTGCCGTCATTTCTGACGCCGAATGTACTCGATTTTCTCGTGAAGAATTACGATATCAAGCCCATTACAACACCTGATGAGGACCTGGCAGCGATCCTTAACAAAGAGGCTGTTGGAGCATAGCTGCTATATAACAAAAAAAAGGGGGAGGGAGCAGATGCTTCCTCCCTATTTTTGTTTTGAACTTCACCCTCTTTATCGTCAATATTATGACGCATTTACTGCCTCCCCCGATGAATTTACGCTTTAATACGCAGACGAAAATCCTGATAATTAATACTATAAAACAGGTAGTTATATGATATTTAAGGTGGGAAGGATAAACGTTGGCATGTTAGTTGCAGTTCTGCCGGCATGGAGAGGCGAGTCTTTGAAAGAATTAACATGTGTCTGCCCGTAAAATATTTGTGCGGCAGCAGGCAGTATTCCGGGACAGTTCATAATATTTCAGAAATCGGCATGTATATCAGCACGGACAATTTTCTCCCCTGCCAGACCAGTCTGGAAATTATCATGCCTGTAAATAATGAAATTGCAAATTTCAGAGTGGAGATCCGCAGGATAGAGAGGATAAATGATTCAAAATTAAATATAGGAGTAGAACTTGCCGACCCTCCCGGCAACTACCTGCGATTTATTGAAAGCCTGAAAGCTGCTGCTGAATCGTGAAAAACCCTGTTGTGTGTGATATCCCTCACATATATGCGGCAAATGACTTTGCAGATAAGCGCTCAGGTTTCAACTCCTTGATATGTAAGTTTTTCAATAGCTGGTATCTTTTTTGCGAAATAATGTAATTTATAGTGTGCCAGCCATAAAAAGAAGAGTTAATTATCAACGGCTATAATACCTGTATTGAGGGGATAAGGATGAAAGAGTCCTGGGAGGAGAAGAGGGCCTGTGAACGAATACCGGCCAGCATAGCGGTCCGTTTTTCATGCGATACTTTATTATATAATGTCTATTACGGGACTGTAAATGACATTTCCGGGAACGGTTTGCTCGTGAGGACAGGCACCTGCTTTCCGAGGAATACGGAGATCAGAATGTTTATCTACAGGAAACAAATCCTCCTGGTAAACGCAAAAGTCAAACGACTGGTGAGAGCGGACGGTTTTTACAGGGCCATGGGCATCCAGGTCACCGAGCCTCATCAGGAATATCTGGAGTTTGTGGATAGTCTGAGGTA
>JAJRVB010000058.1 GCA_024277515.1 Nitrospirota bacterium
TGGGGGCGGCAATAAAATATCGAGGACCTTTTCCTCGGCAAGCGACTGGGCCTTTTCATGTACCCGTTCCATCTGCTCTGTCTTGACCATGTTCAGCGCCAGTCCGGTCAGGTCCCGAATCATCGACTCAACGTCCCGGCCCACATAGCCCACCTCTGTAAACTTTGAGGCCTCCACCTTTATAAACGGCGCCTGGGCAAGCCTCGCCAGCCTCCGCGCTATTTCCGTCTTTCCTACACCCGTAGGTCCTATCATAAGTATGTTCTTGGGTAATATCTCATCTTTCAGGTCGTCAGACAGGAGCTGTCTTCTCCAGCGGTTTCTCAGGGCGATCGCTACGGCCTTTTTTGCATTGCCCTGTCCGATGATATATTTATCAAGTTCTTCAACAATTGTTTTTGGGGTCAGGTTATCCATTGATTTCCTCAACTATAATCGATTCATTCGTGTAAATGCATATCTTTGAAGTGATCTTCAACGCCTCCTCAACTATCTTTAGGGGCACTATGTCGGTATGCTCGACCAGGGCCTTTGCAGCTGCCTGGGCATAAGGGCCTCCCGAGCCTATTGCTGCTATGCCGTCTTCAGGTTCGAGTACATCCCCGGTGCCGGTAATGATAAATGTATGCTCCTTGTCGGCGACAACCAGGAGCGCCTCAAGCCGCCTCAGGATCTTGTCTGTTCTCCATTCCTTTGCAAGTTCTACCGCAGAGCGTGTTATGTTGCCTCTATAGGTCTCGATCTTGGCCTCGAATTTCTCAAACAGGGTAAATGCGTCAGCAGTCGCCCCTGCAAAGCCGGCAAGCAGGTTATCGTTATACATCTTTCTGATCTTTTTCGCGTTATGTTTCATCACGGTCTGCCCCAGCGTCACCTGTCCGTCCCCGCCGAGGGCCACCCTGCCGTTTTTTCTCACACACAGTATTGTTGTTCCGTGAAACCTGGAATCCTGATTCATAGATATTATTGCTCCGTATCTGAAATTATACTCTATTTGTCCTTCTTTGCCATAGGATGCGCCTTATCATACACATCGGCAAGGTACCTGATATCCACATGCGTATATTTCTGGGTCGTGGAAAGGGATGAATGCCCAAGGAGCTCCTGAATTGACCTCAGGTCCGCACCTTCATGAAGCAAATGTGTCGCAAACGTATGCCTGAGTGTGTGAGGACCGATGTCACCTTTAAGGTTGATCATCCTGCTGTACGTTACTAATATACGTCTCACACTTCTCTGTGTCAACCTGCCGCCCCTGTTGTTCAAAAACAGGGCCGGGGACTTTTTCTTTAATGAAATTCTTTCAGGGAGATAGTTCCGTATAGCCTCCATCGCCTTTGAGCCGATAGGCACTATGCGCTCTTTTCTGCCTTTCCCTTTGACCCTGACGAGGGATTCCTTGATATCAAGGTCAATCACATCGAGAGATGTCAACTCGGAAACCCGCAGTCCTGCAGAATAAAGCAGCTCAAGGATCGCCTTGTCCCGCGTTGGCTTGAATGTATCTCCCTCCGGAATGTCCATAAGGGCAAATGTCTCATCCACATCAAGGAACCTTGGAAGGGTCTTTGGGACTTTGGGACTCGATACGAGCCTGGCCGGGTTCTTTTTGACATACCCTTCCCTGTGCAGATATTTAAAGAACGACCTGACAGTGGCAAGCTTTCTTGATATGCTGGATTTTTTTAATTTTCTGTGATGGAGGGATGCGATATAGCTCCTGATGTCCAGGTAGTCGATATCCTTCGGCTTTTCATTCAGAAACAGAGAGAATTCATGCAAGTCCCTGGTGTAGGCCCTGAGCGTGTGCGGGGACACCCCCTGCTCGGATTTCAGAAAAACCTTAAACCGGTCGATATGTTTCTTCAACTGTTGCACCCCTTCTCTGTATGCACATATGATATCATCTGCACGTTAATCCTGAAAACGGCAATCAGCCACTGATTTATCTCTTAACAGGATACACAGGATGGAAAATCAAAACAAAAAAATCCCGTTAATCTTGTCAATCCTGTCAAAAAATATCCGTGACAATCCGTGGCCATATGCTTTTTACACGTTAATATCTCATCAGGATGAAATACTCTGCCAGCGCCACAATCATGATAAGTACGCCTGCCCTGATGGTGTTACGGTAAATGCCGGACATCGGCGCCCTGAAATATTCCTGCGTCAAAATGAGGCAGAGGTGAACGGGTGATAAAAGCACCCCGACATAGCCTGATGCAAAGGCAAACGAGATCGCGCCGATACTCTGCGCGCCTTCAAGCCCCCATATAATGGGGAAAGTGCTGCCCACAAATCCGATTGTGAGTCCGGTAAGGATCCCTGACAGAAACGGGAGTATAAACAGCACAGGGAGTATCGGTATCCCTTCCGTCGAGAAAAATGCGCTCATGTTTGTGACGGCCCCGGAAGAATTCAGGACCGACTTAAACGTCATTACACCAAGTATTATGAGCACTATTTCCCATGAGAACCCCTCTTTGATACTTTGAAGGATTTTTTTAAATGAATAGCGCAGAACAGCGTATAATCCCAGGATTACGGCCCCCATACTCACCGACAGGTCAATATGGAATGCCATTACCATAAGTAGAATCAGAAAGAGGGGAACAAAACTCATGACCCCCTTTTTTGAAATCCCTTTAAAGCCTTCCCTCTGCACCCTGAGCCCCCTGAGTCCCCATATCACACCTCCCGCCATGAGGGCGGCGGCATACGGCACATTTGCGATGATCAGGTCCCTCAATGAATATGCCGTGATCGCTGACGCGAGTATCAATCCCGGATAAAGGGGTGAAATAAATTCCCATGGATGTCTGAATATGTAGTTCACAAAGGCCTTTTTTTCGGGAGGGGTCGTGATCTCTTTTGATGCCTCTTCAACCATGGGAGCGGAAAAGAGGGCGCCGCCCATGGAAGGCAGGAGCCCGATAAGGGCCGGCATTGAGGCCATCAGGATCCTTCTGTCCATGAACATCCCCCTGAACGAATCCATCATTTTCTGCATGATTCCGTTCCTTCGCATTACATTTTCAAAAATCCTTATGAGTGTCAGGGCAAACATGAGCGAGATGGTTGTGCGGTCGGTGGAAGCTGTCCAGAGGGCGTGCATGTAGTCGACCGGCTTCATCAGGTAGAGGAAGGCAAGAATAACGGAAGAAAGGGCCATGACAATACCGAGGTTCCATTTCCTTTTGAGAAGAATGACAATGACGGTCAATACAAACACTATCTTCAGGACATCAATCATCCGGTTATTATATAACAGATCAAAGATCAAAAATGAAAAATCAAA
>JAJRVB010000059.1 GCA_024277515.1 Nitrospirota bacterium
AGAGGATCAACCCCGATGTCTTTATGAGGCTCATAGTAATCGAAATACATATATTCCTCATCTTCAGAGATTTCAATTCCCCAGACAGCGCACCATAAATTCGTAATTACGCCCAGGACCATTCCTGAAAGAACAAATAGAAGTCCGAAGACGCTGTCAGGGTTTTTAAAAAATTCGTATCCGAAAATACCGGCACAGCATAAAGTGATCACAGTCAAACGGCAGAGAATCTTTTCTTTTGTTTCCTGGTCTTTCATTTATTGTCTCCTCAATAAGTTTTTGTCCTCTATTAAGCAGGGACATTTGATCTTTTCCACACTGTAAAAAAGACGGGTTACTGACTGTTTTTGGATGGTTTTCGAGGGCTTAACTTATTGAATATAAAAGAAAGATTGGCGGGAGCGTGTGGGAATCGAACCCACCCTGCCCGCTTGTGGCAGGCAACACCGGATTTGAAGTCCGGGAAGGACACCAGAACCTTATACACTCCCATGCATGATTTTAAACGTTGCTTTGCCGTTTTTTCAACCAGCTTCACTCATTGCAACAGATTTCTAAAACTTATCCGGAATCTCTATGCCTGAACAGAGGTCTTCAGGGCAACTCATTTAATGAGCTGCTTGCCGCAATCCAGACAGTATCTGTTCCGGTTACGCCGGCTTTTTGCGTGTTCTTCCTCGCTGCACCTTTCTGAGGGTATTTTTTCATTCACAATCTTACCGCACATCGGGCAATAACGCACCGGCACATTCAATCGTCCGTGATTAAAGTTGAGACATTTATCTTTTTGCATTTTATCTTTCTTTCGAGTTCATTAAAGGTTTTAAAAATGAATATAGATAGGTAAGAATAAAGCATGCTGCAATAAACGGTGTTGCAAAGGGAAAGAGCCAGGCTGTCACCAGGGCGGCATTTACCAGACCGATAGCAGTGGCTGACTTTGTAATGCTCCGGACAAGATACGGCATGTGATACGGCACATTCATTGACACGGCATGCAGGATAAACACCGCACTTAATAAAAGCGAAACATTTAAATCAAAGATTGGCATTGATAGAAGGACAAACAATATATGGCGGATTAATTCATTCGTTGGCGAGCCGGTGCCGGTGACTGCGTCCGCCTTGAGTCTTGAAACAACACGCACCAAAATCCCGGCTACCGCAATCAGCGCGGCGGCCGCAGAAATGCCGCCAAAATGCATCCCGACCGCCATAACTATAATAGTATGGCTGATCCCGTCACATAGGTTGTCCAGTCTCGCGCCGAACCCGCTTTTGATATTCATTTTAACGGCCAGGATCCCGTCGAGGTCGTCCATTATATTGTTATAAATTATCAGGGGGATAATGTATTGAAAGCCGCCTTCAGTAAATAACAGGCAGAGGGGGAGTACCCCGAGAATCGATACGATATTTGCCGCGTTATTGTAAATAAATTTTTCCGGTAATTTCAGCATATAAGTTCCTGACGATCACTGACCCGAAGCATAAAGAAATGATTTTCAAGCTCAGGGAAGTCAATGCCCGCCTTTTCTGCAATGCCCATGACCCATGGATTGCCGAGGCGCAGCCCCCAGTAAACAAAATGTCCTGCAACGGGTAAAATCTGCAACGGACCCGGGACAATCGATTTCCATTTCTTGATCAGTTCACAACCCATCTGCATAAGAATATACGGACTGTTTTTCTTCACCCGGATAACGTCAAGCCCGCACTCCCTGAATATGTTCTCATATGTCTGCACGGAACGGTATACCGCCTGATACTCACCCTTGCGTGCAACAACTCCGTTTCTTACTGTAGTTTCCCGGCAGAGGACAATGGCCCCGGGCCGGAGTGCGGGTATTATTTTGCGTAATAATCCACTGACATCATTTTCATTAAGGTACATCAGCATACCGCCCAGAAATACCAGTCCATAACGTTCCTCAGGCTCGAACTTTTCTGCATTGCCATGAATAGTCTTAACATTGGAATAGGGCAAACACTGCTGTTTCAGGGCATCATAAAGGGGTCTGCTTGACTCTATTGCTATGACCTTCCGGAAATTCCGCGCAAAATATCCGGTCCAGTAACCGATGCCGCAGCCAAGGTCCAGAACAGCGCCGTTGCGGTCAAGGCCCCGGATCAGCTGCCGGACAATGGCCTTTTCAGCCCGGAAACGAAACCGTCCGGCGCTGGCAGGGAACCCGAATCCATCCATCATATACGGCCCCATTATGGAAGGCCGGGCATTGTTCCAGTATTGATTGACACATGAATAATCAATATTTGGATTTTCCTGCACTCGTGTCATCTGCGGTTCTTTTGATTCAGTTTTATCTGTTTTCAATCGGGACGCACATAAAAACCTTCATATGGATTCCGCCTGTTGATACGGGCATTATTTTCGGTAAAGATCAGTTCGGATTCATAGAGATCACTCAGTGTATCAATCTCGTACCACCGCCCGGAGTTAAAAAAAACCGGGTTAAAAGAAAGGGTGCTGTCGGCAATCATTTCAGCCAGTACAGTCTCATAATATTCATTCACCCGCCCGGCGGAAATATGCCGTCTCAGCTGTTCCTCAACCAGGCGCCATGACCGCAGTGAAAAGCTGTATATATTTACAGTCTTGTATTCAGACCTGTCCGGGATATCACAATGTCCTGTATTCAGTTTCAGGACACGACTGGTACTGCTGATCGAGGCAGTGGTGCCGTTCATCCAGGGCAGCATGTGAGAGACCGCAATACAGTCAGGGTAAAGCATGTCTCCAAGCAGAGAAGCATCAAATACAATATCGCTCTCTATAAGTAAAAAAGACTCCTGGATCGCCTTCCGGGCCAGCCATAATGAGTAGATGTTATTGGTTGTCATGTATTGGGGATTAACGATATAGTCAATTGTCAAACCATTGATCGAATTGCCGAGAAATCTGCGGATACAGTCATCAAGATGACCCACAACTACAACCAGGCGCCTGAAACCATGAAAGCGGAGACAGTGGGTCAGCCGTTCGAGTATTGATGACCCGCTGACTTCAGTGAGACATTTAGGCATTTCATTTGTCAGGGGCTGAAGGCGGCTTCCGGTCCCGGCGGCAAGCAGCACAGCAGAAGTAATCCTCTTGTTTTTATGTTGAAAGTTGCTCATTGTCTATATCTTTGCAAAATGAAAATACGCGCTATCCTCCTGAGATCCATTTCAGACTTTATTTCAATGCACCTTACGTGCTGGAAAAATGTTAATGGGAGAGAGGATTAAAACACAGAAAAGCGCCGGTTTTCTGCTTTCAATGAGAAGTTCTCCAATCGGTCCACCATTTAAAGGCATTTGATTATAACATTTCACCAGATATTAAGAATGTGAGTTTTTTGGACATGTCCGATTACCCGAAAAAACTGCCTGAATATTTCTGTTAAATCGACCCGGAAAATGCAATAAGAAATAGATATCGAGGTTCAACCTCGATATCTTTCATGAGTGTGCTGCAATTTATTGCGTTATTGCAGTTTATTGCATGCATAATATTGCGGTTTCCGGTCATTTTGAGGCTTCATTTAAATCGCTATATATTGCAATCCATTGATTATTCATGATTTTGCAAGGTTGGCCGGATTTTTGCAGTCTAAATACTCACACACTTCATACATCCCTTATGAAAGGAATCATGCAATCTTTACAGAAAGGTTAACTTATGGATAAAACATCCTCTGCGGGCGGACGCTTTCGTGATGCCGTCCGCAATGAGAAGCCGCTCCAGGTCGTGGGCGCTGTCAATGCCTATGCAGCACGCCTTGCAGAACGCACCGGGTTCAGGGCGCTCTATGTTTCAGGGGGCGGTGTAGCTGCCGGTTCCCTCGGGGTCCCGGACCTCGGTATAAGCACTATGGACGATGTACTTACCGATGTCAGGCGACTTACAGACATTACTCAGCTGCCTGTACTCGTAGACATAGATACCGGATGGGGAAACGCCTTTAACATAGCGCGCACCATCAGGTCGATGATCAGGTTCGGGGCGGGAGCAGTGCATATAGAGGACCAGGTACAGTCCAAGCGCTGCGGCCACCGGCCCGGAAAGGCGATTGTGAGCAGGGATGAGATGGTGGACCGCATCAGGGCGGCAGTGGATGCCAGGACCGACCCTGAGTTTGTGATCATGGCGCGGACCGATGCCCTGGCAGTGGAGGGGCTGGAAGCTGCCATAGAACGCGCCTGCGCCTGTGTTGAGGCCGGGGCGGATATGATCTTCCCTGAAGCAGTTACCGAACTTGAAATGTATGAAAAGTTTGCAGCAGCAGTCAAGGTCCCCATACTTGCAAACATCACCGAGTTCGGCTCCACACCGCTTTTCACGGTTGAAGAACTGCGTACTGCAAATGTATCTCTTGCGCTCTACCCGCTCTCCGCTTTCCGGGCAATGAGCAGGGCGGCCCTTGCAGTATATGATTCCATACGCACACACGGCACACAGGAAGATACGATCCGGATCATGCAGACCCGTGAAGAGCTCTATGATTACCTTGATTACCATGCTTTTGAACAGAAGCTTGACAATATATTCGGCAAGGAGGGAAAAAATGAGTAAAGATATCGCTATAGAAAAGACAAAAGTAAAGAAATCCGTTGCCCTGTCCGGCATACTGGCCGGGAACACAGCCATCTGCACAGTGGGACGCTCCGGAAATGATCTGCATTACAGGGGTTATGATATTGTGGAGCTCGCAAATAAATCCACATTTGAAGAGGTGGCATATCTCCTCATCCATGGTGACCTGCCGGACAAGGGGAAGCTCAAGGACTACAAGCGGAAACTGAAGAGCCTGCGCGGCCTGCCTGCAGAGGTAAAGAGAGTTCTTGAGCATATTCCCGCGGCTGCCCACCCCATGGATGTGCTGCGCACCGGGGGGTCGGTCCTCGGCACAATACTGCCTGAAAAAGACGACCAGAACGTCCAGGGGGCACGGGACATAATCGACAGACTGGTCGCATCTTTTGGTTCCATGCTCCTCTACTGGTGGCATTACAGCCGGAACGGCAGGAGGATCGAGGTTGAGACGGACGATGATACCGTTGCAGGACATTTCCTTCATATACTGCACGGGGCAACGCCTTCGAAACTCCATGAAAAGGCACTTGACCAGTCCCTGATCCTGTATGCCGAACACGAATACACTGCCTCCACCTTTGCCGCCCGGGTAATAACCGGAACACTGGCCGATGTCTATTCATCCATTACAGGGGCTATCGGCGCCCTCCGCGGCCCAAAGCACGGAGGCGCAAATGAAGCGGCCCACGAAATTCAGAGGCGCTACCGTAACGCTGATGACGCGGAAGCGGACATCATGGCACGGGTCGCGGCCAAAGAGATCATCATCGGTTTCGGCCACCCGGTTTATACGGTAAGCGACCCCAGGAATCCGATTATCAAGGAACTCGCGAAAAATCTCTGTAAAGACGGAGACAACATGAACCTCTTCTACATCGCGGACCGTATCGAGGCGGTCATGAAGAGAGAGAAAAACATGTTTGCAAATCTCGACTGGTATTCCGCGGTTTCCTATCACATGATGGGCGTGCCGATCCCCATGTTCACCCCCATTTTTGTTATTTCACGCACCACCGGCTGGGGGGCGCATGTGATAGAACAGCGGCTGGACAACAAGATCATCCGGCCTTCCGCCAACTACATTGGCGAGGAAGACCGGAAATATATCCCGATAGAAGAAAGGAACCAGACCCCGGAATGAGCACACACATCACAAATCTCAGGCCTGAACCTGATAAGGTCCTGACCGATATCGCCGACTATGTATGCGATTATGAAATAACATCCGGCGAGGCATACGAAACCGCAGGACACTGCCTGATCGATACACTCGGGTGCGGACTGGAGGCATTGGGTTATCCTGCCTGCACAAAGCTCCTCGGCCCTGTCGTCCATGGAACGGTCGTGCCAAACGGCTCAAAGGTGCCGGGCACACAGTTTCAGCTCGATCCTGTCCAGGCAGCCTTTAACATAGGCTCCATGATCCGCTGGCTTGACTTTAATGACACATGGCTGGCTGCGGAGTGGGGCCATCCCTCGGACAACCTGGGAGGGATACTTGCGGTCGCGGACTACCTCGCCCGCACAAGGCAGGCCGCAGGGAAGCCGCCGATGCTGATGAAAGATATACTGACCTCCATGATCAAGGCGCACGAAATACAGGGGATCATCGCCCTTGAGAACTCCTTTAACCGGGTGGGGCTTGACCACGTTGTACTGGTCAAGGTGGCCACAACCGCGGTCGTCACCAGGATGCTCGGCGGCAGCAGGGAAGAAGTGATCAATGCCGTATCCAACGCATGGATCGACGGCCAGTCCCTGAGGACTTACCGTCATTCTCCTAATACAGGGCCGCGAAAATCATGGGCAGCAGGAGATGCCACATCCCGCGGAGTGAGACTCGCGCTCATGGCGATAAAAGGCGAAATGGGCTGTCCCTCGGCGCTTACCGCAAAGACATGGGGTTTCTACGATGTCCTCTTTAAGGGAAATGAATTCAGATTCCAGCGCCCCTACGGGTCATATGTCATGGAGCATATCCTCTTCAAGATATCGTTCCCTGCCGAGTTTCATTCCCAGACAGCGGTGGAGTGCGCAATACAGCTGCACCCGGCAGTAAAAGACCGTATGGATCAGATCGAAAAAATAGAGATCACCACACATGAATCAGCCATCCGTATTATTGACAAAAAAGGGCCCCTGCACAATCCGGCAGACCGGGACCACTGCTTACAGTACATGGTGGCGATAGGGCTCATCTTTGGTGAACTCACCGCTGCCCACTATGAGGACAGCGTGGCTGCTGATCCTCGGATCGACTCCCTGCGGGAAAAAATGACCTGCACAGAGGATCCTCAATATACAAAAGCTTACCTTGACCCGGAGAAGCGTTCCATTGCCAATGCAATACAGATCTTTTTCAAAGACGGGAGCAGCACGGAGCGGATAGAGGTCGAGTATCCGATCGGACACCGCAGACGCCGTGATGAAGGGATTCCCGAGCTCGTAAAGAAATTCAGGATAAATTTAGCACGCCGTTTCCCGGAAAAACAGCAGAACGCAATCCTGGATATCTGCCTGGATCAGCAGAAACTCGAAGACATGCCGGTAAATGAGTTTGTCGACATGTTTGTAATTTAGATATGAGCCATAATCTTTTTCATACATTAAAAGAGTTCGATCCCGGCAGCGGGCCAAAGGGGAACATTTATTCCCTGCCTGCCCTCGAAAAAGAGGGTGTCGGAAACATATCACGACTGCCGGTTTCGATCAGGATTGTGCTCGAGTCCGTGCTGAGGAATTTTGACGGAAAAAAGATCACTGAAGAACATGTGAGACAGCTCGCAAACTGGGAACCGTCTGCTGTCCGAACCAGTGAGGTCCCCTTTATCGTTTCGAGGATCCTGTTACAGGACTTTACAGGCGTTCCCCTGCTCTGCGATCTGGCTGCCATGCGCAGCGCGGCCCTCAGGATGGGGAAGGATGCCGGCATTATCGAACCCAGGGTGGCGGTTGATCTCGTGGTCGATCACTCGGTGCAGGTGGACTTCTTCGGTGAGCCCGGCGCACTCCAAAAGAATATGGAGATGGAGTTCAGCCGTAATAAGGAAAGGTACCAGTTCCTGAAATGGGGAATGAATGCCTTTGAGACCTTCAGTGTCGTGCCGCCCGGAATTGGTATTGTTCATCAGGTAAACCTTGAATACCTGGCACGGGGAGTGCACAGCAGGGAGGGCCTGTATTATCCCGATACCCTCGTGGGCACGGACAGCCATACCACTATGATCAACGGTATAGGGGTTGTCGGCTGGGGGGTCGGGGGAATTGAGGCGGAAGCGGGCATGCTCGGCCAGCCGGTCTATTTCCTGACTCCCGATGTAGTCGGAGTGCACCTGAAAGGCAGGCTGAACGAGGGCATCACCGCCACCGACCTTGTACTTACCGTCACTGAACTGCTACGCAAAGAAAAAGTAGTCGGAATGTTCGTGGAGTTCTTCGGTGAAGGCGCATCCTCTCTCAACGTTCCTGACCGGGCAACCATCGCCAACATGGCCCCTGAGTACGGCGCCACCATGGGCTTCTTTCCAGTGGATAACGTTACTGTAGATTATCTCCGTTTCAGCGGCCGCACTGATCAGGAAATCTCGGCCTTTCAGGAATATTTCAGGGCACAGGAGATGTACGGCATTCCGGACGCGGGCAGGATTGATTATACGAGGGTCGTGGAAGTGGACCTTTCAGCCATCAGGCCGTCCGTTGCCGGACCGAAACGTCCCCAGGACAGGACAGGGCTTGAAAATCTCGGGAAGAGGTTCACTGAACTCTTTACCATGCCTGTGGAAGAGAACGGGTTCGCAAGGAAGGCTGAGGAACTTCCCCGGCGATTCAGGACAAAAGACAACATAGATACAGGCTCAGGGGATATAATTATTGCAGCTATTACCTCCTGTACCAACACGTCCAACCCTGCTGTAATGCTTGCTGCCGGACTGCTTGCAAAAAAGGCGGTGAAAAAAGGCCTGAAAGTGAAGAAGGGGGTGAAGACCTCCCTCGCACCTGGTTCGCGTATTGTGACCGACTACCTGAAGAAGGCAGGGCTTCTGCCTTATCTCGAAAAGCTCGGCTTCCACGTTGCCGCATATGGCTGCACTACCTGCATCGGGAATGCCGGTCCTCTTGATGAAGGGATAGAGGAAACAATCGTGAATAACGGCCTTGTCTGCTGCGCCGTACTTTCAGGCAACCGGAATTTTGAGGCGCGCATACATGCAAACCTGCATGCAAATTTCCTGATGAGTCCGCCCCTTGTTGTAGCATTTGCAATAGCCGGCAGAGTGCTTACGGACATGGAACATGAACCTCTCGGCACCGGGGCTGACGGAGACAGTGTCTTTCTGAAGGACATCCGGCCCTCTGATGCTGAAGTGGCGGATGTCATGAAATACGCAACAGACCCCGACACATTCCGCCGGCTTTATACTGATTTTACCGGGGACAATGCATTATGGAACAGCATAGCCCCTGTTTCTGACTCTGTCTATAACTGGCCGGAATCAGACTACATTGCCGAGCCCCCCTTTTTCAGAAAGTTCAGTATGCAGCCGGACAAAGTGATGAATATCTCGGGCGCCCGGGCCCTTGCCATATTCGGCGATTCCGTTACCACCGACCATATCAGTCCGGCAGGTTCAATCAGCGAAGACTCCCCTGCCGGCAGATATCTGCTCCATAAAGGGGTGGCAAATTCAGACTTTCAGAGCTACGGCACCCGCCGGGGAAATCATGATGTTATGGTCCGCGGGACCTTTGCAAATGTGCGTATCAAAAACCTCATGCTCCCGCCGGATCCTGACGGTACACATATTGAAGGCGGTTTCACGCTGTATCAGCCCCTCGGCGACAGGATGTCCATCTACGAAGCAGCCATGACATATATGGCCCGGGGTACACCCACTGTCATCTTCGGGGGCGAGGAATACGGCACCGGCTCATCACGTGACTGGGCTGCAAAGGGTACCCGGCTTCTCGGTGTCCGGGCCGTGATCGCAAGGAGCTTTGAGCGTATCCACCGCTCCAATCTGCTCGGGATGGGTGTGCTGCCGCTCCAGTTTAAGGACACTGATTCCGTCCGGTCTCTCAATATAAAGGGAGACGAGTCCTTTGATATACAGGGGCTTGAACAGATAAGCCCGCAGCAGGAGATCACGCTGATTATCAGGCGGGGTGACGGCAGCAGCCGGGAGGTGAAGGTCCTCTCCCGTATTGACACGCCTGTGGAGGCGGATTATTACAGGCATGGAGGGATTCTTTCTTATGTCCTTCGGGAACTCCTGCAGGAATAGGATAATCCTGCCCGGGCATTGAGTGGTTTTTTTGTAATATGGTAAAGTGAATTCAGACAAACAAAGGAGGTAAAAGATATCATGGCTAAAACAGCAAAGAAAGCAGCCTCAAAGAAGGCCGGGAAGGCATCTCCAAAACCGGCGGCAAAAAAGACCGGGGCACCCGCCTTTACCGCCCGGACGGCAAAAGAGATTACCGCAACCATCCTTGACGGTGTAGGAATGACAGCAAAGGTGGCTGCCGCCCTTGCAGCTGAAAAGGTGAACATACTTGCAGCGACCGGTTATTCTGCCAGCGGCTTCCGCCGTATGGCGACTTTCACCCTGATCGTGGACGACCTGGAAAAAGCGGAGAAGGCGCTTGATGAGATCGGTGCGGACAACATACAGGACCAGTCAGTGATAATGGTGGAAACCGAAAACAGGCCCGGCGCCCTCGAAAGGGTGTCAAGGATCATTGCTGATGCCGGCATTGCAATTTACTATTTTTATGCTACAACCAGCTCAGGCAGGACAGCCACAAGCGTTATCAAAACCGCGAATGACAGAAAGGCGATCATTGCTCTGAACAAAGCGAGGTAACAAAGTGGTGAATCATGAATTTCCCGCAACTGATTGACAAGCAACTTTAATCTGTGC
Organism: Nitrospirota bacterium; assembly: GCA_024277515.1. GTDB lineage: Bacteria > Nitrospirota > Thermodesulfovibrionia > UBA6902 > UBA6902 > JAJRVB01. The sequence continues at coordinate 10,519 of JAJRVB010000059.1, forward strand.
AAAGCAGAGGCTGACAACCGTTTTTTTTATAAAAGGCCTGATGTTAACTTTGCGCTAAAGAATTAAGTGAAAAATGCCGATAGTCATTAGTAAGGAGAGAAATGATGATATCACCAATCAACAGTTCCGTCTCCGCAATTAATGCAGCGCTCAAGAAGCGCGCTGCCTCCTCACACAATATCGCCAATGTAAATACCGACGGATTCAAGAGCGTAGTCGCGTCTTTACAGGAAAACAGGAATGGCGGTGTATCTGTAAAAATCAGTAAAAATCCTCAACCCGGGGCTGTATATGACAAAGGGAATGGGGAAGAAACAGAATCCTCCAACGTTGATTTAGCAGTGGAATCCGTTCAGCAGATCATTGCACGGAATATGTTCGCCGCGAACATCGCCGCCCTGAAGACCTACCAGGAGATGGAAGAAAGCGTCATTGATATAATGGCATAAAGCAGATAAACCCGCCACTACAGTTATTATCCGGGTTATTTGATACCGTATTTCCGGATCTTGTAAAAGAGGCTCCTCATGGATATACCGAGCAGGGATGCGGCCATGGTGCGGTTGCCGTCCGTTACGCTCAAGGCCCTTAAAACTGCATTGCGCTCGGCCTCTTCAACCACTCCCTTCATGGGCCGGACCGGGCCTGAAGACTGAGGCACACTCCCTGACGCCTCACCCGAAAGGAGCGGAAGGTGCCCTGCGTCAAGCACCTTTTCCTGTGGACGCATGGTCACCATAGCCATGCCCAGGACATTTTCCATCTCCCTGACATTACCGGGCCAGTTATATTCAATGAGCTTTTTTAGTGCAGCATCCGATATGTTCCGGACTTCTCTCCCGTATTCCCGGTTCAGCTTGAATATAAAGTGCTCTGCAATCAATCGTATATCATCCTTATGCTCCCTGAGGGACGGTATCCGGATCGGGATCACATTCAGGCGGTAATAGAGGTCTTCCCTGAATGTGCCGGACTTTACCTTTGCCTTAAGGTCCGCATTGGTAGCTGATATGACCCGGACGTTGACCTCAAGCGGATGTGTGCCGCCAACACGCATAATCTCCTTTTCCTGAAGGACCCTGAGCAGTTTACTCTGGAGCGACGGGCTGACATCCCCTATTTCATCAAGGAATATGGTGCCGTCGTCAGCTTCTTCAAAGAGCCCCTTTTTCCCACTTTTCAAGGCCCCGGTAAACGCGCCTTTTTCATATCCAAAGAGCTCACTTTCAAGGAGGTTTTCCGAAATGGCCGCGCAGTTCACCCGTACAAACTGTTTTTTGCTCCTTTGACTTGCGTTGTGTATTGCGTGGGCAAACAGCTCTTTCCCTGTGCCGCTCTCCCCGCTAAGGAGGACGGTGGCCGGTGTTTCCGCAGCGCGCTCTGCCTGCTCTTTTGCATGTTCAAGCGCAGGGCTGGTGCCGATGATATCATCCCATGTGTAGCGGGCCTCCAGGTGGCGTATAAGTTTCTTTGCCCGGGCAAGCTCTTTGTTCAGAGCGATGATGTCGGAAATATCATGAATGACACCGGCGCTGCCGCGGACCTTCCCGTCAACAAATATGGGGGCCACATTTACGATCACTTCTTTTTTCGCAGGGCCCACCTTCATATGCACATTGCGCACCGGCCTGCCGGTCCTGAGCACCTTTATATGCATGCTTTCCCCCTCGGCAATATCAACGGTCACCGGTTTGTTCAGTACGGCCTCACGCGGGAGTCCGGTTATCTTTGTATAGGCGGAGTTCACAATTATCGTGTTTCCCGCTTCATCGGCAACGGACATTGCGTCCTTTGTTGATTCAATGACCGCCTCCAGGAGGCTGCGAGCCTTCCAGAGATCAGAGACCTGATTTGTGAGTTCCTTGATCCTCGAAT
>JAJRVB010000060.1 GCA_024277515.1 Nitrospirota bacterium
ATAAGGTTTTCGTACCCGTTTACGCCTTTTTCAAGGTATGTATTGCTTGTTTTGTCCCTGAATCCCACGAATGATGTGAGTGTTGCCTTTTCTCCTGAGAACTTGTAGATATTCAGCAGGGATGCTTCTTTCGAAATTAAACGCGAATCAAGATAAATTGATGTGTCTTCAACATCAATATAGAGTATTTCGAGGCTTGTATCTCCGAGGTACCGGCTATGCCTCATGTTAAGGCGTGACTCGTTTTTTGTGGTGGTCGAATCATAGAAACCGCTCTGCTCGTTTTCGTAACGGGCAACGGACAGTATTGTTGGCAGGAATTGATACTTCAGGTTCAGGCGCGCTCCGTAGTTCGTAGAGTCGATTTTTGACTGTTGCGCGAAATTGTGTTTTATGGTTGACATGCTCCTGTTACCAAAGAGGGTGAGTGTATACGGCTTGTACTGCAGGAATGTAAATTCAGCGTCATATCCCTGGAGAAAGGTCCGGGTTGTCCTGGTTTCCCAGTCCTTGCTTTCTTCATGTATCTGCTGCCATTCAGGAGAAAGTGTCAGGATGTACTCAACAAGGGCCGGATGATAAAACCAGCCGTCAGTCTCGATATCGAGCCTTTCAGTGTATGTGGTAGTGGTGTCATCCCTGTTGACAAACGGGCCGCTCCGTTTATCATTGTCAAGTTCATAATCCAGCTCAAAGCCCAGCCTCGGTCGTGATATATGATAATATTTGACGGCAAAGGCCTGCCCTGCAAACAGGCCCGCGGCCACGGCCAGGCATATCAAGAAAAGTACGCATTTGTTAGCACGCTGTTTCATACATAATCCGGGTAATTTTTAATTTGACAGGATTTCGTCAAAGTCTTTCTTCAACAGATACCTGTTTTTCCCTAAATGTGGATTGTGACACGATGTGCAGTCTTCGTCTTTCAGGTGGTCTTCCGTCTCCACAATAAATCCGGCTGTATGGCACCCGGAACACATCTCCCGCGCAGTGCCGAGACGCAGCATATAAGGGTAAGGGGATGCATGGGGCCTGTGGCAGGTTGTGCAGATGCCTTCAGAAACGGGTCCGTGCACCCAGAGACCCCGGATGAATGCGGACTCAACAGACTTGTCCGCGTGGCAGTCCGTGCAGAGTTCCTTCAGGGGCATCACGAGCCTGCTCGAAACATTCTGCGCTGTTTTCATCTTTGATTTGCCTTTTTTATCTCCGAAAAACCTGAAGGTAGCGGACTGCGATGTTGAATGGCATTGATAACACTGCTGGGAGGCATAGGGTCCGTGAGCATAGGCGACGATAGTGACATCCTCTTTCCTTTTCTTTAATAATTCCTCGGGTGATAAGCCGGCAAGTTCATTACTGACTGTTTCAACGCGATCAGGGTGCGGAACGCCGGTGAAGAAAACAGTAAGCACTTTATACCGGGTGTATTTGTCACAGCCTGCAGTAACAAACAGAAAAACAGATAAAAAGAGAGTGCATACTATGAATTTAATTGATCCTGGATTTGTCAATCTAATATAATTCTTTGTCTTGGAACCTCTGGAAGGGGTTCCCCTGTCCACTCTCCAAAACCATACACATTGATTTTATGGCTCCCGAGCATGTTTCCCACATAAATCAGGTACTTGATCCTGAAATTTTTATCGACATATTCCTGGAAATACTTGATATTTTCGTAGTCTATATGAATGGAGTTAGGAAGGTACATGCTGCCCGGGTTGGGTCCGAACTCTCCGAAAAAAAGAAGCAGGAGCGTTGACTCATTATCGAATATCTGTACGTTCTCAAATGCCGTATCAACGGCATACAAATACCCCTTGTTGTCAACGGCTATACCCTTTGGACGCGCGAACCCCCCGAGGGTGTCGCCCAGAAAACCAAAGTGTTTTATATACCTGCCGTCAGTGCTGAACTTCTGCACCCTGAAATTAAACGAGTCAGTGACATATAAATTGCCTTCCTTGTCGAATGTAAGATGGCTGGGTCTGTGCATTTTTCCCTCTTTCTCTCCAGGGCCGCCGATAGTGCTTACCGTTTCTCCGGTCTCCAGGTCGACAACAGCTATATGATGTTTCTCGAAATCAGCCACGTACATCCTTTTTTCATCTACTGCAACGTCCAGGGGCTTGGCAAACTGGTCTACACTGCCATACGCCCGTACAAAGTTATCATCCGCGTCAAATACCACAATCTGTCTCCTCCCGAAATCGGCAACATATTTGTCACCTGAAGGGGTAATCCATATTCCTGCCGGCTGATCCAGGGCTCCTCCTGGACTCTCCCTGAGATAATCGAATTCCTTTTTTTCGAGATCTATAATAAGGATCTTTTTATATGTCCTGTCGGATATATAGATTTTTCCGGGGACGCTTGCAATTCCGTAAGGTCTTGCGACAATCTTCATTGATTGTGTCTCGCCGAGCAGGAACTCTCTCAATGCGCTTGTCTCTTTGCCTATATCACTTTCAGAGGTAATGGACATCAGGAACTGGATCTTCGGGCTCTGAGGCAGTGCAGGATAATAAACCGTCTCTATTTTTTCCTGTGTGGCAGCACAGCTCATGAGCAGAAATAACATGAGCGGAATGATAAATCTTTTTCTCATCTTTCCTCCATCGGTAAGTTTATGTTTTCTTTTTTTCTCTCTTTTTCTCTGAGTCGTCTTTCATCATCCGTCCTGCTCTGCTCCAGCTCTTCAGTAGCGGCGTCTTCCCCCGGCAGGGGTGATGTCTTGATAAAGTTGAATTCGGGCTTGTACCGGTCATATTTTGCCACCCTGTGGCATGTTGTTAAACATTCCCCCCCGGTTTCGGTCTTTTCAAAGTCTATAGTAAGCATCCTCTTGCCGAAGAGAAAGGTGTCCTTGATAAGTTTCGGCTTTTTGTCACCGTGCGGATGATGGCAGATACTGCATGTGCGGCCCTTTTCCTTGTTCACATGCCTGTAATGAAGGTTGACATTGCCGTTTCTGAACATGGTGAGACTGAGTGTCCTCGGTTCTGTCAGCTTCTTTTCGAGTTCCTTGTGGCAGTCACCACTGCATAGTCCATAAATGCCCGCTTCATAGCGGGCATATGATCCTGCCGGATACGGGTGTTTGAGATGTTTATAATAATCGCTCGAATGAGGGTCATGACATGCCGTACACTTCCCTTCCCTGAAGGGCGTGTGAAGTATTTTCGCCTCATCTTCCGCTATGACCCTGGGCGGGGTCTTTTCGAGACCTTCAGGGGGCAGGACATCAGCCCTGTGGCACGCCGCGCAGAGATACATTGTTTCAGGGGGGATCTTTTTAAATTCATGTCTGCTTTCAATTGTTATTTCATGACATCTTCCGCACTTCATCCCGTCAACGCCTATTGCGTGTATATACTTTTTCTGCCCAAGGTCCGCATGGCACTTTTCGCTCACGCATGATGCCCCCGGCTCAAGCACGAGGGATTTCAGAAAGGCCTCCATATCCTGACCCTGCAGCCCGGGTTTCGGTGACGGCGCTCTGTCTTCAGCTGCCGTGTCCGCCCCCTCTGCGGTCTTCTCTTCCATTGCATCCCATCTGTATATAATGACACCATTTGAGCCGGATTCCTCCGCAGCCGGTGCTGTTTGCTCTTCCTTTACCGCTGCATCAGGTTTTAAATCTGGCGAAATATCATCGGCATGCAGGTATGCCGGAAACATATATCCCGTAAGTATCGATATGGATAAAGATAAAATGACCGCTGAAATGTTCTTCATAATCTAAAATTATAATATAAAGGATAAATTTATGTTCTATGGTGCAGGCTTATTTCAATCCCTTCCAGCATCAGCATAAAAAAAGGCGGGGACCTTAAATCCCCGCCTTTTTAAAGATACGAATGTTACCCCTGCACTATTTTACGTGGCAGGCAAGGCAGATTGCTGATCCTGCATCGGTTACCCTCAGGAGAGGAGTACCGGAAATTGCCTCGATCGGGGCATCATGTACATCATGACATGACATGCACTGTACTTTGTTGTTCTCAAGAACGTCACCGATTGTACCTGAACCGCCCATAGGAGCAGTTACCGGTTTCAACCAGCCGTCTGCTACATCATCATACACGATTGAGATCGGGTGGGTCCCTCTGAGGTCACGGTTAGCGCCGTCAGCGAAGCCCGGAATCTCTGCGTATGTCGGCAGTACATATGTGCCGCCGGCATGGTTCTCATAGGAGTCGACTGCTACTGTGCCGTCATGGCATGCAAGACACATCTTTGCCGTGCCGGTAGGCTGTGCATCTACAGCGCCGTCCAGAAACTGGGTACCGGTCATGGTGTTGTCATACATGGTGTACGTTGCCGAACTCATCGTATGATTCCAGAGTAAGCCTTCCAGATAGTTCTGGGCTGTTACGTGGTGATCGTGCGGTGAGTGGCAGATACGACAGATTTCCCCGTTCAATGTCGGAATTGTAGCGGAAAAATCATGCGGGCTGTTTGTGATACCAGCGCCGTTTCCTGCTGCCAGTGCGAAACTGGCGATACCGGCTGTCATTAAGACAACCAGCGTTAGAATGAATAATCTTTTCATTCCCTTCACCTCCTTTAAATAAAAGATTTAATATACGATGGCAGCATGGCTGTCTTTAAAAAATGAGACCCGATGCTTTCCGTGCCTGCCTTGCGACAGGGTCGGCCCTTGTACATCGTATCTGGAACTCTAAATACGCAAAAGCCGTGCCAATACCGAATAACACAAAAATTCATAGAGTTGCAGGTTTTGGGCCTCCAGTTTCTTTGTCAATGTGGCACTATTTTTTTGCCATTTTGGCATTGATAGATGTAAGTGTAAATATTTATAGACAATAATTGATGTAATATAAGAATAGGAAATGACAAATTTGCATGCAGCAGGCCGGTTTCTGTGATATTAGAGTTATTTATAACGCTATTAATTTAAAGAAAAAGTGTAAAGAAATGCTACAGTGTTATCGAGGGATTAACACCAAAAACTGTTTTATCAAAGAGATTGGATTTATCCCGGGGTGTGATTATTCATCAGTGGGTGGATTTTTGTTTCCTCTTTTTTGATATCAATGTCCGAGACCAGCCATCTCTCCCCTCTTTTTATCAGGGTGTAGATGAGGTCATACACTATTGATCTGCGTGACGTTACCTCGTTTGTATCGATATTGATATGTATATAATCCCACTCTTCGTGTGTCCTGACTTCCGCCCTGTCCGGCTTGATAATTTTTATTTCAGGGAAAGTTATGCTCAGCTGTCTCGCGTCCATCTTTGTCCGTGCTTCTCCGAGCGCGGACATATGATAGTAGGCCTTTTGCAAACGCTCTCCCGTCGCAACATCAGTGAGGCGGGTCATATCGAGATTCAGGTAACCTTCGGCAAGCAGTTTGTTGTACTCAATGACTACATGCTTCAGGATCAGCTCTTCATCAGATGTGTTGCTGCCTTGCGTGCATGAGGTAAGCAGGATAATAGAACATAGAACTAACAGCACTCTTTTCATTGAGAGTGTCTCTATAAATTGTTTTCCTGAGAGCTTGTTATCCATACACCATTACATACTGCCAGTAAGTTCCCGCGCCATACACAATAAAGCCGAGTATGTGCTTTACGATGAGGATCTGTTTCCTCTTCTTTTCGGCATCCTCACCGAATTGTCCGGCATCATATGTATACGTTCTGCCGGCCCCGGTGATCATGATAATGACCAGGCTTCCAATCCCGATAAATAAAAAATCTTTTCTGAACCGGAAGAAGAAATCCTCAGTGCCTGCCGGGATTGCGTACCTGTCTGTCCAGTAGACTACCAGTACTGAGGCCAGCCAGAGTGCGGACGCAAAATCATGGATATAAGCATTAATGACTTTTATGAAATGACTCATAATAAATTCTCTCCTTAAACGTCTTCCTGTCCGACCCCTGACTACTGTTCACTGTCTACTGACTACTGTCTTTTTATGTAAAATACTCAGAATGTATTGATGACTGGATCAACGGCACAAAGAAGAGTGACGCGATGGAGAGAATAAAGCAGAGCATAAAAAAACAGGCCGCCTTTTCTCCCTTTAATCCAAAAAACCTCCTGAGATGCAGGTAGATGCCGAAGAATATCCATGTTATCAAAGACCATGTTTCGATGGGATCCCACCCCCAGAACCTTCCCCATGACTGGTATGCCCATATGGCCCCGGAGAGCGTTGCGTTCGTCCAGAAGATAAAACCAAATCCCGCAAAGCGGTATGCGTAGACGTCCAGAGTCTCCATATCAGGGAGTCTTTCGAGCCATTGGGCCCGGGATCTTTTTTTAAGTATATAAAAAATTGAAAATGCAAGCGCGATCAGCAGTGTGCCGAGGGATATCTTGATAAATAATACATGCAAAACAAGCCAGATACTGTTTAATGTAGGAGGGAGCTTTCTGAATTCAGCGCTGTAAAACAGGCTTATCGCGATGAGCATGAGCGTTGCGTAAAACAGGATGATACTGGCGGGACGAATCTTTGGAAATATTCTTGCAAACATGAGAAACAGAAACATCGCGACCCACGCATTGGAAGAGAGCACTTCATACCGGACCATGTACGGCCCGTGCCCTGCTGCTGCCCAGCGGGACAGAAGGGCGGTCCCATGGATTATCAGGCCGGCGGCCGCCAGGTAATAACTTGTCTTTTCGGCCTTCTCTTTCCTGAATATAACTCCTGAGGTATTGAATACTGTTGCAGCGGCATACACGATGACCGCTGCCCAGTGAAGGCCTGTCTCAAATAAAAAAGTGGTGTCCATCGGATAGTTAGTATAGCAATATGATATACCAGAATAAATGATAACACAAAAATTGCTGATAAAAAAAATGGCGGAGACAGTAACGATTCATTTACAGGTATCACTTGGACAGTGAAATGTAAAAATCAAAAACCAAAGATCAAAATTAAGGAGAATTATTTATATGATAAAACCCCTTCCATAATTTTGATTTTTTATTTTTAATATTTGATCTTTGCTTGCCTGCTATTATTACCCGTAACTGAATAGTTATCGGGGACAGCCCTGCATGTTTCGCTTTGTTTCTTTTTGAAGGGATGTATAGTAAGATAAAATTTTATAAAAACGGGCAATTTGAATAATTAATTAAAAGGAGAATCAGATGAGACGTTTTGTCACTATTATCAGTATCATGGTCTTTGCGGGTGTATTGTCCCTGTCCTGTTCTGAAAAACACGAAGTACAGGGCAGTGCAGTGGAATATAAAGCCGGTGACATGACCTTCAAAGGATATCTTGCGTATGATGCGCTCAAACAAGGAAGGCGTCCGGGAGTGCTTGTTGTGCATGAATGGTGGGGATATAACGATCATGTGCGGAGGAGGGCCGACATGCTTGCCGAGCTTGGCTACACCGCACTCGCAGTGGACATGTACGGCGGCGGGAAACAGGCGAACAACAGTGAGGAGGCCGCAGCGCTCGCAATGGAAGTTTCAGAGAACAGGGACATCAGGAATGAACGCTTCATGGCTGCGGTAAATTTTCTGAAGCAGCAGGAGAGTGTCGATCCTGAACGCATAGCAGCGATCGGCTACAGTTTTGGCGGGAATGTAGTCCTGCAGTCGGCCCTTGAGGGGGCTGACCTGAAAGGCGCAGTCAGTTTCCATGGAGGGGTTATACTGAAAATGCCCTCCGGGCCGGTGACTGTCAAGGCGAAAATGCTGCTTTTAAAGGGGGAGAAGGACTGGTATATTACCCCTCAAATGCTTGTTCAGTTTAAGAACGACATGAAAAAAATCAAAGCTGATTACAAAATAATATCCTACAAAGATGCGGAACACGGATATTCAAACCCGGAATCAGCGGCGCTTGCAGAAAAGTTCAAGGGCATGCATATAAAGTACAATGAGGAGGCTGACAAAAAATCCTGGGCTGATATGCAGGAGTTTCTCAGGGTGGTTTTCAGGAAGTTTTAAACCCGGAAACGGTAATCAGCCACTGATTTGCACAGATTAACGATGATTTTCAATCAATTTTCTGATACAGAAAATCATAACTCCGGAGAACAGCCCATGTTGACATCATCAGAAATTTGATTTATAACTTAAGTGTAAGGGGATTTAATAATCCATGTTCTCAAGAAAGTGAGATATCATATGAAGATGACCAAAATTATAATCATTGCTTTTTATATGACCGCGTTGCTGATGTTTTCCGTGACTGCCCATGCGGCTGAATATGAAATTATCGACCTGGGCACACTGGGCGGCATGGTGGGCATTGCATATGATATAAACGACAACCGGCAGATCGTGGGATGGTCCTACGTTGATGCTACAAATTATCAGCCATTCTCTTACAGGACCGATCGCATGAAAGAAATTGTTGTGAGTGGTGCTGAGTTTGCGCAGACCCTTGCGGTAAATAACCTGAACCAGAGTGCAGGATGGTATAACTTTGATTCTTCATATTCTCATGCAGCGTTGTATGTAAACGGGAACGTGACTGACCTGGGGACACTCGGGGGAAACCGGAGCAAGGCATCAGGAATTAATGACCTCGGCCAGATAGTCGGTTATTCGGAAACTGAATCCGGAAACAGACATGCGTTTTTATATGAGGACGGCATCATGACGGATCTTGGCACGCTGGGCGGTTTTTTCAGCGAGGCCAACGCCATAAATAATAATGGGCAGGTCGCAGGGGTTTCCGAGACCATCACAGGAGAATTTCATGCTTTTCTGTATGACGGGGGAAAGATGACAGACCTTGGCACGCTCGGGGGCATTCTTAGTGAAGCATACGGGATTAATGAACACGGACAGATCGTGGGTTATTCTGAAACCGCATCCGGGGAATTTCATGCCTTTCTCTATGAGAGCGGGACAATGACAGATCTTGGGACTCTGGGCGGAGCGGAGAGCTATGCGCGAGCCATAAATAATTCAGGCATGATTGTGGGATACTCAGAATCCGCCTCAGGTACTAACCATGCATTTCTGTATGAAAACGGCATAATGACGGATCTCGGCACACTTTTCGGCGTTAAAGAGAGCAGGGCCTTTGCGATTAACAATCACGGCCAGATTGCAGGATGGTCTGATTTTTATATTGCCGGCTGGAGGCATGCTGTTTTGTGGGACCCATACACTCAATTTTCTTCGGTCAGATAATAAGACTCTTTCCATAGCAGCCTGAAGTATGAATTCACCTTTTCATTTCACCCAACCTCTATCAATAGACCTTTTTGTCACAAAAAATCAACAAGATAACTAAGGCTTTTGACTAAGGTTGCCGATACTTCCTATTAAGAGAATTAAGATAATATAGACTATACAGATTTCCTTCGTCTTATTTTTGGTGATATATGCCTATCTGCGCAGATTATGTAAAATATTTTATAAATTATTCAGGAAGACGTCACTGTTTTTATCACTTGTGTGCCATTTTGGCAAAGCACCGTGCCATTATGATAGTATGAGACACAATCTTATCTGCCTTATCTGCTTAAGTAATTGCATTAAAGGATTTTATTATGCAGGCATAACTTTTGCATTCCTCATACCTAGGAAAAGTCATTGTTTTGCCTTTACTGACTTAACTTATTGAATAATAAAGAAAATATGAATAAATTTCGAGAAAATAAAAATTATTTCACAGGGGGTTTCAAATGAAATTGGGACAAAAGTCATTGTTTTTTCTGGTTTTTTTAGCATTATTCCTGCTTATTGCCATGACGCCTATGTCAGCAAATGCGCAATGCACAGACGCAGACGGTGATACATATGCGATAGAGGGAGGAGCATGTGGTCCTGTGGACTGTGATGATACAGATCCTGCTGTCAATCCCGGAGCTACTGACATCTGTGACGGGAAGGACACGAACTGTGACGGCTGGAAGGCGAGTACGGACGTGGACAATGACGGAGACGGGGTCGCATTATGTGCAAACGACTGTGATGACAATGATCCAAACAGTTATCCCGGAGCCCCCGAAATCTGTGACGGGATAGACAATGACTGTAATTATGTAGTGCCGGCGGATGAAAAGGATAGTGATGGAGACGGATATCGTCCCTGTGATGTCCCCGGAGACTGTGATGATTTCGATGCCGCCATAAACCCTGGCGTCAATGAAACGGGACTTGCCATGTGTGCTGACAACAAGGACAATGACTGTGACGGACTGATAGATAATAATGATCCCCCGTGTCAAACCTGTTATGACAATGACGGAGACGGATACGGAGATCCCGGGAGCACGTTCTGTTCAGCAGGGAGCGCAACGGACTGTAATGACGCTGATAATGCAGTATTCCCCGGAGCAGCAGAGGTGTGCAATGGAATAGACGACAACTGTGACGGCAGTGTGGATGAAGGATTTGACGCGGATGGAGACGGATTTACAACGTGCGGCGGAGACTGTAATGACACAAACGCG
>JAJRVB010000061.1 GCA_024277515.1 Nitrospirota bacterium
AAGGTCAAAAAAACAGTTGCAGGCGGACACCACGGCGGCGCGTGGAAGGTCGCTTTTGCCGACTTTGTGACAGCAATGATGGCCTTTTTTCTTCTGCTCTGGCTTCTGAGCATGACATCCGATGAAAAAAGGGTCAGGCTCTCCACGTACTTCAAGCACTTCAGTATTTATACTGAAGGGGGCACTTCATTTATGGGGAAGACGAGCGAGATATTCAGTGATTCAGGGGAGAGCAAACAAAAAGTCTTCAGCAGCAAATATGGTGATGAAGTATCAAATGTAATGGGAACAAACAAGGTGCTGCTTCAGGTAACAGAGGATGAAGTCAAAAAGGCGATAGGAGAATCACTGAAAAAAGATGTCACAGAGCAGCTTGGTGACGTTGAAGAGCAGGTGCTGGTTGAACTGGTTGACGGGGGAGTCAGTATACAGATGGTCGATACGGACGGCAGTTCCATGTTTGAAGCCGGCAGCAACCGCCTGACGCCGAAGGCCAGGGAAATATTCCGTGTCATAGGGCAAAACATCACTGAACTGAACAACAAAATCAGCATTGAGGGGCATACCGATTCAGTGCCCTTTGCAAGGAGTGACTACAGCAACTGGGAGCTTTCAACAGAACGTGCGTCAACCGCGAGAAGAGAGCTGGAAGCAAATGGACTTGATCCGGAACGTATCCTTAGAGTCTCCGGACTTGCGTCAACAGCCCCCCTGATAAAGGAAGACCCAGCTGATCCAAGGAACAGGCGGATAACGATTATTCTCAAAATATCCCAGGATGATGTCATGGAACTCACCGGCAATGCAGGCGAGGAAGAGACCCTCACATCAGGCAGGATAAAGGCACTCATAGACAAAATGGAAGAGGCAAAGGCATCCAGGACTGCGCAGCCTGATGAGAAGGATAAAGGTGCTGTTGATAAGCGGACGGAGGACAAGCACTGGAATCCTGTCACAGACAGCAATTCAACCGAACCTGTGATAAAAAACAACTGGAACCCGGTAATTGAGAAGGGCAAAAACATGCCGGTACCGCATTCAAAACAGGCACCCGGAGACACGCGGAAAAACAGGGTATCACAGAAAACGAAAACGGGAAACAAAAAAGCCCCCGCTTCAGTCATCAAAAGACGCGCGGGTTCAAAGAAGGTCATAGAAGAGCTTTCATCTCCTATAATTAAAAAAGGGGGGTGGAGTCCCGTATTTGACAATTAGGTGAGATTACTGTTCTGCCCCTTTAATTCCGGTTAGTTACAGAATGCAGGGTTATTATTTGGACTGCGGCAGTTTAATGATGAACGCAGTGCCCTTGTCAGGCTCGCTCTTCGCTTCTATGGTGCCGCCCTGCTCTGCTATAATACCATGTGCAATCGAAAGGCCGAGACCTGTACCCTTATTGACCGGCTTTGTAGTAAAGAACGGATCAAATATTTTCGGCAGCGTATCCTGCGGAATTCCCCTGCCATTATCAGATATCGTAATGACCATGAATTTTCCCTTGTCATCATAGACTGTCCTGAACTCAATCCTGCCGCGCCTGTCCGTGTCTGAAATGGCATGCTCGGCATTGATCAGGAGATTAAGGATAACCTGCTGCATCTGCTGACGGTCCACCGCAACATACGGCACTTCACTGTAGCTTCTTACGATTTCGATGTTGGTTGATTTAAGCCAGTACTCATGAAGCTCTATGGTATTGTCGATGATTTCGTTAATATTTTCCAGGTTCTTTTGGGCAGGAGTCTGCCTCGAAAAAGTGAGCATGTTTTCAACAATTCTTTTGCACCGTATCGCTGCGTCATAGATATTACGCAGATATTTTTTCCTGGTCTCGCCGTCTTCCTTCATCAGCATCATCTCCGTATAGCCGATAATGCCGGTCAGGGGATTATTGATTTCATGAGCTACTCCGGACGTAAGGGTCCCGAGAGAGGAGAGCTTGTCCAGATGATATATCTGGTCCTTCAAACGTCTTGTTTCCGTTATATCTTTCATGATGTATACAACAGCATCATGATTATCAAAATATATGGGGAATGAACTGATAAGATACACTGCATCGTTCAGGGACCTCTCTATAGAACGCGGCGACTGCTTCTCCATATTACCTGTCAGGGAACACCATTCATGCGGTCCATCCATTCCAAACAGTTCATAATATGGTTTCATTATGATATCAGCGGGCTCTCTGCCGAAAAGGTCTGCAAATGCCTTGTTGGTTCTCAATATTCTGTAATTTACGTCTATGACAAAGAGATAATCCGTGATCGAATCAATGATATTCTGCCACCACTTCTGACTCCTGTATATCTGTTTAAAGAGCGGCGAACGCTCCTCCAGTTCAGCTTCCCTTTCATTCTTTGTGACGGATATGCCCTCTATGCGTTCGAGTACCGGGGGCAGTGTATTCATATAGTCCGTTCCGAGTATGAGGTAATCGAATGCCCCCTTCTTAAGGGCTTCAGCAGCACATATTTCATTCCCCTTTTCGACAAGAACTATGACCGGGATGCATTCGTTTATTTCCCGGACTTTTCCAGGAAGATCCATATAGTCAGCGGAGGATTTTACGGCTGCAAAGACAGCATCAAAATCTTCCTTTGCAAGCATCTCAAGTCCTTCCCGTGTACCGCCAGCCCTGAAGACCTTCGGTGACGAACAGTAGTGCTGTAAAGCCTTTTCAATCCTCTTAGGCTCTTTCCCGTTTCCGGTTATGAAAAGTACTTTGC